>NZ_JBHXML010000065.1:0-62560 GCF_042720345.1 Kitasatospora sp. NPDC058478
GGGCCACGGACGGGCCGCGCTCCCCGGGCGGGCCCCGACCCCCCCCCCCCACCGCCCCGGGGCCGGGGGTTCTCCCCCGTGCCCGGGGCCGTTTTTCCTGCGGCTGCTTCTCGAACGGCTACCGGGCGCCCCAGGCCTGGTCGGTGGGGACGACCTCGCGGCCGAGCGGCATGAGGGAGATCGGGATCATCTTGAGGTTCGCCCAGCCGAACGGGATGCCGATGATCGACAGGAACAGCGGGATGCTGGTCACCAGGTGCGCGATCGCCAGCCACCAGCCCGCGAAGATCAGCCAGATGACGTTCCCGACGCAGGACGCCGCCCCGGCCCCCGGCTTCTCCACGGTCGTCCGCCCGAACGGCCACAGTATGAAGCCGGCAATTCGGAAGGACGCGACGCCGAACGGGATGGTCACGATCAGCACGCAGCAGATAATTCCGGCGACGGTATAGGCAATAGCCATCCAGATACCGCAGAAGATCAGCCAAATGACATTGAGGACGAACTCGATCACCTTCATGGCCGACACCTTCTCACGGCTGCTGCTCGGGGTTCCACGATTCAGCCATGCCCGCGCCCGGGCGCGTCTACGCCCTTAGGGGACGTTCCTCGGGGTTTGTTCCGGGGCCGGCGCGGGCGGACGTGCAGGGGCCGCACCCTGCGGAGGGTGCGGCGCCGGTGCGGCGGCTCGGATCAGGCCGGTGGCGTGCCGTCGGGCCAGACGCAGGGGGAGCTGACGGTCAGCTTGAGAAGGCGGCTCGAATCCGTGGCGCCGTCCAGGACGGCGAGGAAGTTGTCCTTGGGGTTCTTCAGCTTCACCCAGCCGGGATGGAAGTCGGGCGGGTCCTCGACCGGCTGAAAGCCTTGTCCCGTCAGGTAGACGCGGAAGGCGTCCGCGACCTCCGTCCTGCCGGACAGGGGGAGGTCCTCGAAGTCGTATCCCCGATGGGTCTGCGTCCTGCCGTGCGGGCCGATGTCGTTGGCGTCGCATTCCATGTCGAAGAAATCGCCCGAGCTCGCCGTCGGCTTGACCGGCAGCTTGGCCAGGGTGTCGGCGAGGTAGGTGTCGATCTGCTTCTTGGCCTGGTTCAGGGTGATCGTGGGCTTCGACCGCTCGTTCAAGGTCTGCACGCCGCAGCCGTTCAGGGCCAGTACGGTGACCGCGAGTGCAGCGGCGGCGGTGACCCGCTTGATCAGTGGGGCGTGCTCGGTGGTGCTCATGAGGCCCGCTTTCCGGCGATGATCTCCCCCATGGAGGTCAGGGTGGGCGAATTCTCGTTCCAGTAGTCCGAGTGCCCCGCCTTGGGGTCGGTGGGCAGGATCTGTGCGCCGAACTGGGGGACGGTGGTCTGTCGGCCGTGGATCAGGTGGTGGTCACCGTCGCCGAGGCCCCACGAGCTGGCGACGTTGTCGACGATGTTGTCCGTCATCCCGCCGGGGTCGGTGGCGGCGGCCCAGCCGATCGCGTCGGCCGGGCTCTGCGCCACGTACACGCGGGACGGGTCGATGTTCAGGTCCTTGG
This sequence comes from Kitasatospora sp. NPDC058478, assembly GCF_042720345.1. Lineage (NCBI taxonomy): Bacteria > Bacillati > Actinomycetota > Actinomycetes > Kitasatosporales > Streptomycetaceae > Kitasatospora > Kitasatospora sp. NPDC058478. The sequence goes on from NZ_JBHXML010000065.1 coordinate 1,523, forward strand.
CGTTTTCGACGCCGCAGCCGGGGCTGGCGATGAGGACGACGTTGTCGACGGGAAGGCCCTTGTCCCGCATCGTGTAGCCCACGGTCGTCGTGCCGTAGCTGTGGGCGAGGACGGTGTTGTTCGACAGCTTCCCCTCGTGCGTGGCGTGCAGCCCGGTCTCGAAGGCGTGCAGCTTGTCCTCCGCGTTCTTCGCGTACTTGTCGTCCGCGGCCTCGGGGATGATCGTCTGCGGAGCGTCGTAGCCGACCCAGGTGATCGACGAGGTGGTCTTCGAGTTCTTGTTGGCGGTGTTGGCCGACTGGACCATCAGGTCGGAGCGGTTGATGTCGCTGCCGATGCTGCCGAGCCGGGCGCCGGTGCCGGGTACGTACGTGGAGACGTTGTCGGCGGTGTCGGGGTTGTTGGCCGCGATGATCGCGTGGCCCTTGCCGTTGGTGTCGAAGCCCAGCAGGAAGGTGGGCGGGTGTTCGGCGTTGACCGGGGTGTTCAGCCGGTTCTCGATGGCCGTCACGCCCTTCAGCTTGTCTTCGAGGTCGTCGCGTTTCTGTTTCCACGCCGTGTAGTCGGGGTTCTGGACGGGCCCGCCGTTGGTCTCGGCGACGGACAGGTAGTGCTTGGGCTCCGGGCCGAGGCCGTCGAGCTGGTGTTGGAGGTCCTGCTTGCCGCGCTGGAGGTTGATCCGGTTGGCCTGGTCCCGGGCGAGCGCGGGGACGCCGTCGAGGGCGCCGACCTGGTCGGGGTGGTTGAGGATCATCCGGTGCTGCTGTTCGTCGGTCAGCCCGTTCCACCAGCCCTTGACGCTGTTCGGGTCGGTGCCGGCGGCGGGGACCTGTTCGAGCGCGTTCGCGGCGGCCAGGTCGGTCTTCGCCGTGGCGGCGTCGAGCCCGGTGCCGTCGCTCGCGTTGCCGGCCAGGTGGGCGAGCCGGGCGCTGATCGTCTGGTCCGCGTGGTCGGCCTCGGCGAGCGCGGCCGTGATCCGGCTGCTGATCTGCCGGGCCTGCGACTCGGCGTCGGTGCCGGCGAAGGTGGCGGAGCCGGGGTCGTTGTCCCAGGTGATCCCGCCGTCGGCGGCGACGGTCAGCTTGTGGGTCCTGGCGTCGTCGAGGGCGTTGATCAGGTGCGCCTGGGCGGCGGCGAAGCCCTCGGCCGCGTCGTACAGGGCTCTGCTGACGAGGCCGATCTCCTGTTGGGCGGCTTGGAGTTCGTTCTCCAGGAGCTGGATCCGGGCTTGGGCGTGACCGGCGGCGTTCCCGGTCCACTGGGAGTGGTTCAGCCGGTCGACGACCTCGTGCTGCCAGTTCTCGACGTGCTGGCCGAAGGCGGTGGCCAGGGTGTCGAAGGCGGTCTTCGCGGTGGTGAGGTTGATGAGGTCGGCGTCGTGGAGGGTCTTGATGTCCATCGCTTACGCGGCCGCCTTCGCGTCGGCGGGCTTCACGGGGCCCGGGACGAAGGTCGTGTTGAAGGGGTCGGGTTCGTCGGGGACCGGTGCGGCCGGGTTCCGCATGCTCCCGTGGATGTCCTTCTCGACCTGGCGGTAGTAGGCGGCCGACGTGGCGAGCTTGGTGCCGACGTCGCCCATGTCGCCGCCGAGCTTGTCCAGCAGCGTCTTCCAGTTCGTGCCGCAGTTCTGGATGGCGGCGGCGGTGAGCCAGCCCTTCAGGCCTCCGGCGGCCTGGCTGCACGGGTCGGTGATCTTCGCGGTCTCGCCCGGTATGAGTCCGCCGATGTGCTGAGCGCTCTGCCCGCAGCCGTCCAGTTCGGCTGGGTTGACCTTGAACTCCAAGGCCAGATCAGGATCTGCCATGTCTTTCCCCCGTTGATGAGCCCCGGACCGGCGTGCCGCCCGGGTCCGTGTCGACAAACTGCTGACGGATGCTAACGGATCGATCTTCGGCGGCGGGGAGGGCGTGGGCCGGGCGACCTGCCCCGGCGCGGCCGGGGGCTGTGACTCGGGATACCCTGCGGGGGTAACTGGTGGCGGGATCGGTCGGGAGGTGGACGATGGCGGAGCCGCGGCCGGCCGTCCCCCGGGCCCTGCGCCTGCTGCTCCTCGCGGCGCTCCTGCTCGGCATCGTGGCGATGCACACGCTCGGCCATCCGACCGCCGGCGGGCACGGGGTGGAGCACGGGGCAGACCACGGGCCGGCGCGGCACGCCGTGAGCGCCGGTCACCCGGCGGGCGCCGAGGAGACGGTGCACACCGCAGCGGCCGACGGCATGGATCCGATGACGGTGTGTCTGGCCGTCCTCGCCGGCTGGACGTTGCTGCTCCTCATCGCCGGCCCCCTGCTGCGGTACAGCGGTGACGTCGCCGCCGAGGTGAGGGCCCGGCTGCTGCGGGCCGTTCGCGCGCTGCCGCCGCCCGGAGGCGGGCGGATCCTCCTCGCCCGGTTGTCGGTGCTGCGTCAGTAGGCGTGCGCCGGCCGCCCCGTGTCCGCGCTCCGGCGCGGGCGGGACGGCCGTCGCGACGTCCTGCTCACCCACACCCACCGCACGAGGTGCACTCCGTCATGCGCACACCCACCCGTCGTACCGTGCTCGGCGCGGCGCTCGCCGCCGCCGGCACCGGTCTGCTCGCCGCCTGTTCCGCCGATCCGATGAAGGGCATGGACCATGGGGGCGCCGCCGCCCCCACCACCCCGGGCGGCTTCGTCGCCCCCGGCGGCCCCGAGGTCGCCGCCGCCGAGGCGCGGCGGGGGCCCGGGCCGGAGCGCAAGGTCGCGCTCACCGCCACCGAGACGACGCTCGACCTGGGCGGCCGCACCGTCCGCAGCTGGGCGTACGGGGACCGCCTGCCCGGCCAGGAGGTGCGCGCCACGGTCGGCGAGACGCTCGCCGTCAGTCTCGCCAACCACCTGCCGCAGCCCACCTCGTTGCACTGGCACGGCCTCGCGCTGCGCAACGACATGGACGGCGTGCCCGGGCTCACCCAGGACGCGGTGCGGGCGGGCGCCGGCTTCGAGTACCGCTTCGCGCTCGCCCACCCGGGGACGTACTGGTTCCACCCGCACTCCGGTGTCCAGCAGGACCGCGGCCTGTACGCGCCGCTGATCGTCGAGGACCCGAGGGAGCCGCTGCGCTACGACAAGGAGTGGGTCGTCGTCCTGGACGACTGGGTGGACGGGGTCGACGGCAGCACCCCGGACGCCGTGCTCGCCGAACTCGCCCGGGGCATGGGCGGGATGGACCATGCGGGGATGGACCATGCGGGGATGGACCACTCGGCGATGGGCGGCCACGACATGGCGGCCATGGGTGGCACCCCGATTGCCGCGCCGAGCGCCGCCCCGCCCACCGCCGCCGACCCGTCCCGGATGCTGATGGGCGCCCGCAGCGCGCTGCTCGGCGGCGACGCGGGCGACGTCGGCTACCCGTTCCACCTGGTCAACGGCCGGCTCGCCACCGCGCCCGAGACCTTCACCGCCAAGCCCGGCGACCGGGTCCGGATCCGGCTGATCAACGCGGGCGGCGACACCGCCTACCGGGTCGCGCTGGGCGGCCACGAGCTGACCGTCACCCACACCGACGGCTTCCCGGTCGAGCCGGCCACCACCCAGGCGCTGCTGCTCGGCATGGGCGAGCGCTACGACGTGCTGGTGACCGTCCAGGACGGCGTGTTCCCGCTGACCGCGCTCGCCGAGGGCAAGAACGCCGCCGCACTCGCCCTGCTGCGCACCGGCGGCGGCGCCGCGCCGGACGCCTCGGTGCGCCCGGCGGAGCTGGACGGCAGGCTGCTCGGCGCGTCGCAGCTCAAGGCCGACCCGAGCGTGCGACTGCCCGCCAGGGCGCCGGACCGGACGGTGCGGCTGGAGCTCACCGGCGGCATGGCGAAGGCCGACTGGGCGTTCAACGGCCGCCGGTACGACCCGGCGCAGCGCTACCCGGTGGCGGCGGGGGAGCGGGTCCGGCTGGAGTTCCGCAACACCACGAGCATGTGGCACCCCGTCCACCTGCACGGCCACACCTTCGCGCTGCCCGGTGACGGGCCCCGCAAGGACACCGCGATCGTGCTGCCGGGCGCGACGCTCGCCGTCGACTTCGACGCCGACAATCCGGGCCTGTGGATGGTGCACTGCCACAACGTCTACCACGCGGAGACGGGCATGATGACCGTCCTCGGCTACCGGGCCTGACCTTCGCGGCACGCGGCGTCGGGGCGGGGGAGCGGCCCTGTCCCGGCGCCGCGCGGCCGGCCCGTCGGCGCCCGGCCGCGGGCGTGCTGCCACCGGGCGCACCACCCGCCGCGACCTGCGGAGCAATGACGTTTTCTTAACGCGGGGCGATGACGCGTCCTTAACGCCGGTCGCATAGCCTGTCGCACTGCCGTCGCCCGACGGCGCTTTTACGGGGTCTTTAACAAGAGGTGCAAGGTGGTTTCGTCGGGTTCGACGGAGGCGGCGACGGCGGAACCGTCGTCGGCGCGAATACGGTTGCGCGGCTGGCTGCTGGAGGGCGTGTCGGCGGACAAGCCGGCCACCGGGGAGGCCGGCCAGGACGGTTCGCAGGGCGGCGCGCAGGCGGGGGACTCCGGCGCGCACAAGGGCCAGCGCTGGTGGCGGGTGATGTGCCTGACCGGCCTGGACTACTTCTCCACGCTCGGCTACCAGCCGGGCATCGCCGCGCTGGCCGCGGGCGTGCTGTCGCCGATCGCGACGATCGTGCTGGTGATCGTCACCCTGCTGGGCGCGCTGCCGGTCTACCGGCGGGTCGCGCAGGAGAGCCCGCGCGGTGAGGGCTCGATCGCCATGCTGGAGCGGCTGTTGTCGTTCTGGAAGGGCAAGCTGTTCGTCCTGGCGCTGCTCGGCTTCGCGGCGACGGACTTCCTCATCACGATCACCCTGTCGGCCGCCGACGCGAGCGCGCACCTGGTGGAGAACCCGCACCTGACCAGCGTCCTCGGCGGCAAGCAGGTGCTGATCACGCTGATCCTGGTCGCGCTGCTCGGCGCGGTGTTCCTGAAGGGCTTCAGCGAGGCGATCGGCCTGGCGGTGGCCCTGGTCGCGGTCTATTTGGTGCTGAACGTGGTCGTGGTGGCCGTCGGCATCTGGAAGATCATCGAGGCGCCGCACGTGGTCACGGACTGGACCAGTGCGCTGACCGCCCAGCACGGCAACCCGGTGATCATGGTGGGCGTGGCGCTGGTGGTCTTCCCGAAGCTGGCGCTCGGCCTGTCCGGCTTCGAGACCGGCGTCGCCGTGATGCCGCACATCGAGGGGGACCCGGACGACACCGAGGAGAAGCCCACCGGCCGGATCCGCGGCACCCGCAAGCTGCTCACCACGGCCGCCGTGATCATGAGCTGCTTCCTGATCACCACCAGCTTCATCACCACCCTGCTGATCCCGGCCGACCAGTTCAAGCCCGGCGGCGACGCGAACGGCCGCGCCCTCGCCTACCTGGCCCACGAGTACCTGGGCGGCACCTTCGGCAGCGTCTACGACCTGTCCACGATCGCCATCCTCTGGTTCGCCGGCGCCTCCGCCATGGCGGGCATGCTCAACCTGCTGCCGCGCTACCTGCCCCGCTACGGCATGGCCCCGCACTGGGCCCGCGCGGTGCGGCCGATGGTGATCGTGCTGACCCTGATCGGCTTCCTGGTCACCTGGCTGTTCGACGCCAACGTGGACGCCCAGGGCGGCGCGTACGCGACCGGTGTGCTGGTGCTGATCAGTTCGGCGGCCATCGCCGTCACCATCGCCGCGTACAAGGCGAAGCAGCGGGGCTGGACCACCGCCTTCGCGATCATCGCGGCGATCTTCCTGTACACCACCGTGCTGAACTGCCTGGAGCGGCCGGACGGTCTGAAGATCGGTGCCTGCTTCATCGCCGGCATCATCCTGGTCTCGCTGCTCTCCCGGCTGCGCCGCGCCTTCGAGCTGCGCGTCACCGACGTGGTGCTGGACGACGTGGCGGAACGTTTCGTCAGGGACTACGCGCACCGCCCGCTGCGGCTGATCGCCAACGAGCCGACCCACCGCGACGTCGCCGAGTACCGCGACAAGATCCGCCAGATCCGCGCCGACAACGACATCCCCGGTGAGGACGACCTGGTCTTCGTCGAGGTGACCGTCCGGGACGCCTCCGACTTCGAGACCGAGCTGACCGTGCGCGGCGAGGTGCTGCACGGCCGCTACCGGGTGCTGACGCTGGAGAGCTCCAGCATCCCGAACGCGATCGCCGCGCTGGCCCTCACCATCCGGGACCGCACCGGGCAGCAGCCGCACCTCTACTTCGAGTGGACCGAGGGCAACCCCTTCGCCCAGTTCCTGCGGTTCTTCCTGTTCGGCCAGGGCGAGGTGGCCCCGGTCACCCGCGAGGTGCTGCGCGAGGCCGAACCCGACCGCAGCCGCCGCCCGCGCGTCCACGTCGGCTGACGCTCCGCCGCACAACGTCGTCGGCCCGCCCGGTCCTGTGCGACCGGGCGGGCCGACTGCTGTGCGGGAGCCGGGTTCAGGACGGCAGGCGCAGCACCGTGCCCGGCTGGATGAGGTCCGGGTCGTCGCCGATGGCGGCGCGGTTGAGCGCGTAGAGGGCGGGCCAGCCGCCGGGCACGCGCAGGCTTTCGGCGAGGTCGCCCAGGGTGTCGCCCTCGCGGACCGTCCACCCGCCGTCGCCGGCCTCGGCGCCGGCACTGTCGCTGTCAGCTGCGGGCGCGGGTGCGGGTGCGGGCGCGGGCGGCGGGGGAAGGGCGGCGCCCCGCTCGCGCTCGTGGTCGCGGGTGGCGCGGGCGCCGCAGGCGGGCCAGGGGGCGAGGCCGCGCCGCCCGGCGAGGTGCTGGGCCACCGCGATCTGTTCCTCGCGGCTGGCGAGGTCGGCGCGCGGGGCGTAGGCGAGGCCGCCGTTGTCGCGCCAGGTGGGGGTGTCGAACTGGAGGCCGCCGAAGTATCCGTTGCCGGTGTTGACGTGCCAGTCGCCGCTGCTCTCGCAGGCCGCCACGCTCTCCCAGTCGTACCTCCCTCCGTCGTACCCCCGGCCGGGGTCGGTGCCCGGGCCGCGGCCCGGGGGAGCGGCCTGGGCCGCGGGAGCGGTGAGGGCCACGGCGAGCGCGCACAGGGCGGCGGGGACGAGGCGGCGAAGACGAACGGTGGGAGGCATCGGCGGCTCTCAACTTCGGGAACAGGGCGCGCACCGCCCGGAGGCGGCGCACACCCACCGACGCACGCCGGGTGGGGCGCGCCACCGCCGACACGTCCGGCAAGTCACCCGCTCGGCCGCCCCGGACCACCCCGACGGCCCGCGGCCATCCGGCCCCGCCCGCCGTCCCGGAACCGTAAGGACCGGCGGCGCCGCGCGGACCCTAGAGTGGCCGGGACGCCTCCCCGAGGAAGGGTACGAACGATGACGATCGATCAGGGAACCGGTGCTCCGCGCGCCGAACTGGGCGTGATCGGCGGCTCAGGGCTCTACGCGCTGCTCGACGACGTGACCGAACTGCGCGTCGACACGCCGTACGGGCCGCCCAGCGACGCGCTGTTCCTGGGCGAGGTGGCCGGCCGCCGGGTCGCCTTCCTCCCCCGGCACGGGCGCGGCCACGGCCTGCCGCCACACCGGATCAACTACCGGGCCAACCTGTGGGCGCTGCACTCCCTGGGCGTGCGCCAGGTGCTCGGACCGTGCGCCGTCGGCGGGCTGCGCCCGGAGTACGGGCCCGGCACGCTGCTGGTGCCCGACCAGTTCGTCGACCGCACCTCCGGCCGGGTGCAGACCTACTACGACGGTCTGCCGCTGCCCGGCGGGGCGGTGCCCGAGGTGGTGCACGTCTCGATGGCCGACCCGTACTGCCCGGACGGGCGGCGCGCCGCCCTGGACGCCGCCCGGGGCGCGGCCTGGGAGCCGGTGGACGGCGGCACCCTGGTGGTGATCGAGGGCCCGCGCTTCTCCACCCGCGCCGAGTCCCGCTGGTTCACCGCGAACGGCTGGTCCGTGGTCGGCATGACCGGCCACCCGGAGGCCGTCCTCGCCCGCGAACTCGGCCTCTGCTACACCTCGTTGGCGCTGGTCACCGACCTCGACGCGGGCGTGGAGAGCGGCGAGGGCGTCACCCACGCCGAGGTGCTGGAGGTCTTCGCCGGAAACGTCGACCGGCTGCGCACGGTGCTGTTCAAGGCGCTGGAGAGCCTGCCCGCCGCCCGGGACTGCGTCTGCTCGCACGCCCTGGACGGGCTCACGACGGGTCTGCCGGGCGTCTGACCCGCGGGCGCCGCCGCCACCACCGGACGAGTGCGAACAGCAGCACCGGCCCGGCGGTGGCGGCCAGCACCAGCAGCCAGTTGCGCAGGTACGGCAGCGGCAGCAGGGAGGAGTTGCCGTGGTTCTCGCCGTCCCGCAGCACCGCCGGCAGCCCGATCGCGCTCACCGCCGCCGCGACGACCAGCCAGCCGCGCAGCGCCCAGTCGCGCGCCAGTCGCGCGCCGACCAGGCAGAGCAGCGGCACCCACAGCCCGTCGTGCAGCAGCACCCCGCCCACCGCCCAGACCGCTACGTCGAGCGGGTCGGTGATGTAGGAGTCGGTGAGCAGGCCCGACAGGCCGAAGCCGATCAGGGCGAGCCCGCCGAGCAGCAGTACCGCGCGCAGCCACCGGGGCATCAGATCACCTCCAGGCGCGCGACCCACTTGGTCTGCAGGACCCCTGGCCGGTTGGGCGCGATGATCCGCGCCGGGAAGCCGTGGTCCGCCGTCAGCACCTCGCCGTTGATCCGCAGGGCGAGCAGGGTGAGCGGGTCGACGGCGTACTCGGCGGGCATCCGCATCTCCCGGTACGGGCCGTCCGCCTCCAGCGAGGTGATCAGCAGGCCCGAGCCGGCCGGGGCGCCCGCCCGGACCAGCAGATCGGCCACCCGCACCCCGGTCCAGCGCGCCGAGAAGCTCCACCCCTCCACACAGGAGATCGGCAAGTGCACCTCGTACTGCGGAAGTTGGTTCAGCTCGGCGAGGGAGAGCCGGTACGGCTGCGGGCCGTCCACCCGGAGCCGCCAGTCGGCCGGCACGGTGACCGTCCCGGCCTGCGCGGCGGTCCGGTTGACCGGCAGCCCCTGCGGGCCCAGGTCGGGGCGGCGCGGGGCCAGCAGGACCAGCCGGCGCAGGAAGGGGACGGTCTGCCCGGCCGTGGTGAGCGTGACCACACCCACCGCGGCCGTCACGGCGGCGAGGAACGCCCGCCGCTGCGGCAGCCCGGCCGCCGAGCGGCGCCAGTGCAGCGCGATCAGCGGGCCCTTGGCCGCGAGGTGGACGAACAGGCCGCCGGCGGCCAGCCAGGCCAGCCAGAAGTGCGTCTGGCGGAACGGGAACGGCCACGGATACCACTGCAGGGTGTCGAACAGCCCGGTGAACAGCTCCAGCAGCATCGCCGCGACCAGCACGAAGATCCCCAGCCGTTCCAGCGCGTGTGCCACGCCGCGCACCGGCGGCCACGCGAACAGCTGCGGGTAGACCGTCCACAGCTTCGCCCCCAGCAACGGGACGGCCGCCAGGCCGCTGATCACGTGCAGCCCCTGGGTCACCCGGTAGCCGTTCACCGGGCGGCTCAGCAGATACGGCGTCAGCCAGCCGGGCGGGTCCTGGAGGGCGTGGCTGACCAGCCCGGTCAGAAAGCACACCAGCAGCGCGGCGCCCAGCCAGCGGCCGAGCACCACGGCGGTGCGCGGCTCGTGCAGCGCCGAGCGGAATCGCGGAAGGAGGTTCGGAGTCACCCGTCCATGGAACAGCCGGGCCCCGGTTTCGCGGCGGCACGACGTGCTTACGGAATCCGAACGGCGCCACGCCGCTGCGGTCGCGCGCCGCCGCCCGGTGGCAGGGTGGGCGCGTGCCCACCCGCCCCCGGCCCACTCGCCTCCCGCTCACCTGCCCCCGGCCCGCCCGCGTGCTGCCCTGTCTGCTCGCGCCGGCCGCCCTGACCGCCCTGACCGCCGCGCTCGCCCTCACCGTCACCGGCGGCGGCACGCTCGGCCACCGCGCACCGCTGTACGCCTGGTACACCGTCGACGCCGCCCTGTACGCGCTCGCCCTGCTGGCGCTGCGCCGGGTGGGCGGCCGTCAGGTCGTGCCCCTGGTCCTGGCCGGGAGCGTCGCCGTCGCCGCCGTCGGCCTGCTCGCCCCGCCGCGCACCAGCGACGACGCCTACCGCTACGTCTGGGACGGCCGCGTCCAGGCCGCCGGCACCTCCCCGTACGCGCACACCCCGGACGACCCGGCGCTCGCCCGGCTGCGCACCCCCGACCTGTGGCCGGTCGGCGGCGCCTGCGACGGCTGGGACGAGCGGCGCACCGCCGCCGGCGACTGCACCCGCATCAACCGGCCCGCCGTGCACACCATCTACCCGCCGGTCGCGGAGGCCTGGTTCCTCGCCCTGCACCCCTTCGGGGGAGGGGTGCGCGGGATGCAGGCCGCCGGCGCCCTGCTCGCGGTGGCGACCACGGGGGCGCTGCTCGTGATCGGGCGGGGCAGCCGGCGGGCCGCGCTGTGGGGGTGGTGCCCCGGCGTGACGGTGTGGTCGGTCAACGACGCGCACGTGGACACCCTCGGGGCGCTGCTGCTGGTCGTGGGCCTCGGGTACGCGGCCCGGCGGAAGGCGACGCGGGCCGGCGCGCTGCTCGGCGCGGCGGTGGCGGTCAAGCTGATCCCCGCACTGGCCCTGCCGGGCGCGCTGGCCCGCCGGCGCCCGCGCGAGAGCGCCCTGCTGCTGGGCGCCTCGCTCGGCGCGTTCGCCCTGGCCTACCTGCCCTACCTCGCCGCCTCCGGCACCGGTGTGCTCGGCTACCTGCCCGGCTACCTGAAGGAGGAGGGGTACGAGCAGGGGCACCTCGACCGCTTCGGCCTGCTCGCCCTCCTCCTGCCGGACGCCCTGCTGCCGTGGGCCGCCGGGGCGGTCCTGGCCACCGTCGCCCTGTGGGTGCTCCGGCGCGGCGACCCCGCCCGCCCCTGGGACGGCGCCCTGTTCGTCACCGGCACCGCCCTGCTCCTCGCCGCGCCCGCCTACCCCTGGTACGGCCTGCTGGTGGTGGCCCTGGTGGGCCTCAGCGGCCGCGGGGAGTGGCTCGCCGTCCCCGCCGCCGGGCAGTACCTCTATCTGACGGGCGGGGTCGAGGCCCAACGGGCCGCCTACGGTGCCGCGTTGGCGTGCGTCGCGGTCGGCACCCTGGTGCGCGGGAGAGCGACCGCCGTCCTCAGCGGGGCTCCAGGCCCTGCAGCATCTCCGGCAGGTCCCGGCTGTGCAGCACCCCGAGGGACTTCGTCGCGCGGGTGAGGGCGACGTAGAGGTCGTTCACGCCGTGGGCGTGCGCCGCGAGGATCTCGGCGGGCTCCACGACCAGGACGGCGTCGAACTCAAGTCCCTTGGACTGGGCGGCCGTCAGCAGGACGGCCGGCGAATCCAGCGACGCCGGGCCATCGTTGACGCAGACGCCTTCCAACTCGGCGATCCCGTCGAGCAGTTCGGTCGGGGCGTCAGGCGCGTGGATGACCGCCAGCCGGCCGCCGTCCAGCGCCGCGAGCTCCCGCTCGACGGCGCCGCGCAGCGCCGCCGCCCGGCCGTCCGCGGGGATCCGCAGACTCCACGGGCGGGTTCCGCCGCTGCGCACCGCGGTGGGGGCGGCGAGCGAGGGGTCGAGCGCCCGCAGGACGCCTTCGGTGACCTGCATGATCTCGGCCGGGGTGCGGTAGTTGATGGTGAGTTCCACCGTGCGCCAGCGCCCCGCCGTGTACGTGTCGAGGGCCTGGCCCCAGGAGCTCAGCCCGGCCGGCGCGCCGGTCTGCGCCAGGTCGCCGACGATCGTCATGGAACGGCCGGGGCAGCGGCGGGCCAGCATCCGCCAGGCCATCGGGGACAGCTCCTGGGCCTCGTCCACGATCACGTGCCCGTAGCCCCAGGTCCGGTCCTCGGCCGCGCGCTCGGCCAGCGGCCGGAGCGACTCCTCGCCGCGGTACTGGCGGGCCAGCATCTTCGCGTCCATCTCGACCAGGCCCACGCCGAAGTCGTCGAGGACGATCTTCGCGAACTCCAGCTCCGCCGCCTCGGCGGCGGCCTCGGCCCGGCGGGCGACGGCGGCGCCCGGAAGCGGGCCGAGCAGTTCGGCGGCCTCGTCGAGCAGCGGCACGTCGTCGGTGGTCCAGGCGGTCCAGGTGCTCCGGGTGGTCGCGGCGGTCACGGGCTCCTCGGCGGCCTCCTCGGCCTCCTCGGCGGCGGACTCCCGGTCCGGGCCCGGCAGTTCGCGCAGCAGTGCGGCGCGTTCGGCCTCGGTGAAGTCCGGCATCGCGCTCGCCAGCAGCTCCGGGGAGCCGAACAGGCTCGTGAGCACCTGCTCCGGGTTCAGCAGCGGCCACAGCTTCTGGGCCACGGCCTGGAACTCGGGCTCGTCGACGAGCGCGTCGGCGAGGTCCGCCACGGCGTCCAGGTCCATCTTCCCGCCCTGGTCCCGGGCGATCCGCAGGGCCAGCTCCGAGGAGAGCCGCTCCACCAGGTCGGCCCGGGCCGCGTTGTGCGGCCTGCCGCTCCGGTGCGCGGCGGCATGGGCCCGCTCGCAGAGCGCCCGGCCGATCCGGAGCTCCTGGTGGTAGGGCGAGGTCTTGCCCACGGTGATGGTCCACGACTCCTCCGGCAGCTGCCGCAGGCCCTCCAGCGCGGCGGCGAGGACCTGGGCCATCCGGGCGTCGCCCTTGACGGCGGCCGCCTCGGGCGTCTCGGCGCCGGTCCCCGTCACCCCCGGGTAGAGCGTGCCGATGCTGCTCAGCACGACCTCGCTCTCGCCGAGCGCGGGAAGCACCTGGTCGATGTAGCGCAGGAACGTCGTGTTCGGCCCGATGACCAGCACACCGTGCTTGGCCAGCCGGTCGCGGTGGGTGTAGAGCAGGTACGCGGCGCGGTGCAGGGCGACGACGGTCTTGCCGGTGCCCGGGCCGCCCTGCACGACCAGGACGCCGCCGAGCGCGTCGCGGATGACGCGGTCCTGCTCGGCCTGGATGGTGGAGACGATGTCGCCCATCCGCCCCGTCCGGGCCGCCGTCAGCGAGGCGAGCAGGGCGCCCTCCCCGCTGAGCTCGGCGTCGCCGCGGCCCGCGTGGGCGCCCACGCCGAAGGCGTCGTCGTCGAAGTCGACGACGGTCCGGCCCTTGGTCCGCAGGTGCCGTCGCGCCACCACGCCGCCCGGTGCGGCGGGCGTCGCCCGGTAGAACGGCTCCGCGGCCGCCGCCCGCCAGTCGGTGAGCAGCGGCTCGTGGTCGTCGTCCGACAGGGCGATCCGGCCGATGTACTGCCGCTCGCCGTCGGCGTCGTCGATCCGGCCGAAGCACAGCCCGTACTCGGCGGCGTGCAGCGCCGCCAGCCGGCGGGTGTGGTGGATCTCCATGGTGTCGCGCTCCAGGAGGGCCTGGATCGTCCCGCCCTTCTCCTGGAGGTGGACCTGGCGCAGCCGGGCGGCCGCGAGTGCGCGCTGCGCTTCGAGGCGCTCGTACAGCCTGCCGACGTACGCGTTCTCCGCCCGCAGTTCGCCGGACCGCCAGTCGTCGGCGGGCGAATTCGGTTCGGACGAGGAGGACGAGGAGGACGAAGAGGACTCGGACGAGGAGGACGAGATGGGGGACAAACCTGGCTCCAGGTGCTTTGAGCTTTTCGATTCCTCGGGCGGTCGGCCGAGAAATCGGGGGTGGCGGAGGGTGGAATTATCCGACATGTCTCAGCGGCCGGCCGCATCGAGCAGCAGTTGTGCGGCCAGTGCCGCGCCGTCGGTGCGGATCATGGTGGCCACGGCGGTCGCCCACACCCGGGTCTCGGGGGCGAGGGCCGTCCTGAGCGCGGCCGACAGGGACTCGGTGGTCGCGGTCGGCCCGTCGAGTGCCACGCCGATGCCCAGCTCGGCCACCCGGCTGGCCCAGTACGGCTGGTCCGCGGTCTGCGGGACGACGACCTGGGGCGCGCCGGCCCGGGTGGCCGTCGTCGTGGTGCCCGCCCCGCCGTGGTGCACGACGGCGGCCACCCGGCCGAACAGCGCCTGCTGGTTGACCTCGCCGACGACGAAGCAGTCGCCCCGGTCGTCGATCGGGGCCCGGACACGCCCCGGGCCGGCCCAGCCGTGGGCCACGACCACGCGACGGCCCTGCGCGCGGACCGCCTCGACGGCGAGCTGGGCGGCGTCCTGGGAGGTGGGCATCGGCATGCTGCCGAAGCCCACGTACACCGGCGGTGCGCCGGCGGCCAGGAAGGCCTCCAACCCGGCCGGCAGCGGGCGTCGGTCCGGCAGGATCCACGCGCCGGTCTGCACGACGTCCAGGTCCGCCGGTTCCTGCCACGGGTCGAGGACCGGGTCGGTCGCCAGCCACGGCCGGTCGCCGATGACGTAGTCGCGGACGTCGTCCACCGGCGGCAGGCCGATCGACGCCCGGTTGGTGTTGAGCGCCGCGCCGAACAGCGCGTTGATGCTCTCGGCGTCCAGGCCCCACAGCACCCGGTTGTCGGTCACCTCCGGCGGGAACGGCCGGCCCGGGTACGCCAGCGGCGGGCGGCCCGGCGAGGGCAGGGTGAGCTGCTGGAAGGTCACCGACACGGAGCGGATGCCCAGCTTCTCGGCCACCGACAGCGCGCCCGCCGCAGCCGGCAGCATGCCGGTGGCCACCAGCACGTCGCAGCCCTCGGCCGCCGCCGTGACCGCCTCCAGCTGCCCGGCGATCACCGCGGCCGCACGCTCCGGCAGGGACGACGGCGGCGCCGCCGCCACCGTCAGCGCCCGCGCCGACGGGCCGACCGGCACCAGCGGCACGTCGATGTGGGCCAACCGCTGCGCGAAGTCCTCGTCCGGCGGCGCACACACCCGCACCTGCGAGCCGGACTCCCGCAGCCGCGCCGCGAGCCCCACCAGCGGTTCGACATCCCCGCGGGACCCGTACGTCGACAACAGCACACGCATTTTCGCGACCCCAAATTTCCGCGGATTCCGGTTCAGGTCGACGATTGTGCGGCACGACCGGGGCCTTGCCGCAAGGCCCCCCGTACGCTATAAGTTAGAAGTGGCCGGGAGTGGTTTTTCCTCCTGTGCCTTTTTTCTCGTCCGCTGCGGGTGGACTTCTTTTCTGCTGGTGAAACGGTGTGTGCGGCGCGTGCTGCCTGTGCTGCGTGTGCGGAGTGTTCAGCCCGGAATGGCGACCTGACGACGTGGCGACCTGGCGACGCGGACGGGGCCCGACCGGAGTTCCGGTCGGGCCCCGCCGGGTGTGGGTCAGGCCTTGATGGTGAGCCAGGCGCCGAGGCCGTTGCAGCCGCGGGCGTCGTAGCTGGTGCTGCGGTAGCCGGCCGGGATCGGCGAGTAGGGGCAGGTCCAGATGCCGTTGCGGACCAGTTCGTGGAACCAGGCGCCGACGCCGCTGCACCCCTGGGGGTTGTAGTTGGTCAGGACGTAGCCGGAGACGATCGGCGAGCCGGAGCAGGTCCACAGGCGGTTCTGGGCGGGTGCCTGGAACCAGGCGCCGTGGTTGTTGCAGCCGCTGGAGTTGAACATGGTGATGACGTAGCCGTCCGGGACGGGCGTTCCGGGGCAGGTCCAGCCGCCCACCGAGGCGGTTGCCGCGGGGGCGGCCGGGGTGGCGGCGGTGGCGGTTCCGGCCGCCGTGCCGGTGAGGGCGGCGGCGAGGAGCGCGACGACGGCCGCCGCTCTTCCCGCGTGGGTCCACAGCTGACGGAGGATTCTGGTCACGGCGCACCGGTCCGATCGGTAGCCCCGGCGGTTGCGGCCGGCCGGGGAGGGGGGAACAACGGGGATGCGTGGCACCGTAGTGGCGCGGTCGGACCTGGGGGAATACGGGATTCGAAAGATCGTCGAACTTGACCGGAAAACGATCTCCCGCCGCTCGGCTGCCCCGCCGCTCGGCCGTGGGGCCCTGCTGGCGGAGATGACGAAAGGCTGACGGACCGGTGCCGGGCCTCGCGCCGGCCGGGCTCGGGCTGGTGCAATCGGGGCGTGGACAGAACAGGCGAAGAAGGCAGGGGCACCCCGGTGGGGCGGCGGGTGGTGCTCGGGCTGCTCGGGCTCGGGGCCGTCGGGGTGGCGGCGGGGCCGTACCTGCAACGGGCCGAGTCGGGGTTGGCCGAACGGGACCCGAGCGGACTGAGCGGGCTGCTGCCGGGCAACAACGGATTCCGGTACTACTCGGTGGTGTCGTCCGTCCCGGAGCGGAGCGTGGCGGACTACACGCTCAGCGTCGACGGGATGGTGGAGCGGCCCGCGACGTTCCGCCTGCCGGACCTGCGGGCGATGCCGCAGCGGCGGCTCGTGCGGGACGTGCAGTGCGTGACCGGGTGGCGGGTGCCGGACACCCCGTTCGAGGGGGTGCCGCTCGCGCACCTGCTGGACGCCGCGGGCGTGCGGCCGGGGGCCGGGGCCGTCCGGTTCAGCTGCTTCGACGGCGCGTACACCGAGAGCCTGACGCTGGCGCAGGCCCGACGGGACGACGTGCTGGTCGCGCTGCGGATGCAGGACAACCCCATCTCCCACACCCACGGCGGCCCGGTGCGGCTGTACGTCGCGCCGATGTACTTCTACAAGTCCGCCAAGTGGCTCTCCGGGATCACCGTGACCGGCTCGGTGGAGCCGGGCTACTGGGAGCGCAACGGGTACGACGTCGACGCCTGGGTCGGCCGGTCGAACGGACGTGACGATGCGCCCACCGGCTGAACTCCTGCTGCGCTTCACCCGGGCCGAGCGCTGGGTGCACCGGACGACCGCCGCGCTGACCGGCGTCTGCCTGGCCGCGGCGGCCTGCCTCTACCTCGCCCCGCTCGCCGAACTGGTCGGCAACCGGCGGCTGGTGGTGACGGTGCACGTGTGGTGCGGCCTCGCGCTGCCCGTGCCGCTGCTGCTCGGGCTCGCCTCGCGGGCGCTGCGCGCGGACGCCGCCCGACTGAGTCGCTTCACCCCGGCGGACTGGGACTGGCTGCGCGCCGTCCGGCGCCGCGCCCCGCACCGGCCGGCGGGCAAGTTCAACGCCGGGCAGAAGCTCTACGCGCAGTGGACGCTCGGCTCGATGCTGGTGATCGTCGGCACCGGGCTGCTGATGTGGCTGCCCCGTCTCGCCCCGCCCTCGTGGCGGACCGGGGCGACCTTCGTCCACGACTGGCTGGCCGCCGCCATCGCCGTCGTGGTGGTCGGGCACGTCCGGATGGCCTGGCGGGATCCGCAGGCGCGGCTCGGGATGCGGACCGGGCTGGTGGAGCGCCGGTGGGCCGAGCGCGAGCACCCGCAGTGGCGGCCGGTGGGCCGGGAGTAGGCGGCCGGTCGGACGTCTTGTCGCGGCCCGGGGCATGTGGCAGGCTCGGCCGGGACGCCTCGAAGGGTGCCGCCGGGGCACCCCTGACCGTGGGGCCAAGAGGCGGTTGGGCGACAGCCGCACGCGTGGTGCACGACCGGCATCCTGCAAGGCTCCTTGGACCCCGGCGCCAATCTTTCTCCTCGCCGCCCTGTCGATCGCGGGCGGCGTTCCGGCCTCCCTGACGTCCGAGCGGCATGACAGCTGCACCGCCGTCCCGGGGATCACGCCGGGGGCGGTGCGGCCGTGGCCGTCCGGAGCAGCGGTCTTGTGCGCCTCACCGCTTGTGCAGGGCGAGGAAGCGGCGGCCGTGTGAGGTCCAGCGTTCCGCTTCGACCAGTCCGGCGGCGGTGTGGGCCCGCCTGAGGGCGGCGGCCGTGCCGAGCCGGGCCCAGGGGAAGGCCGGCCCGAGTCGGCCGTCCGGGCCCTCGACCTGGACGGTGACCTGCTCGTCCACCTCCACGGGCTCCACCTCGACCAGCAGCAGCCCGTCCGGCGCGATGAGTTCGGCGCCCCGCTGGAGCAGGGCGTCCGGGTCGCCGCCGATGCCGAGGTTGCCGTCGGCGAGGAGCGCGGCGCCCCAGCGGCCCTCGGCAGGCAGCCGGTCGAAGACCGAGCGGCAGAGCGCCGGGCCGCCCAGTCCGACCGTGCGGGCGACGGCCGCCCTGGTCACGTCGACGCCGAGGGCCGGGACGCCGAGGGCGAGCAGCGCGGCGACCAGCCGCCCGGGCCCGCAGCCGAGGTCGAGGACGGGCGCGGACCGGCGGGCGCAGCGCCGGAGCAGGCTGTGGTCGGCGCCGGCCGCCGGGGCGCACCAGCGTTCGATGTCCAGCCGGAGGCGGTGGCCGTCCTCGCGGCGCAGCCAGAGCGGGCCGCGCCCGGTGCGGACGGCTTCGGCGAACGGGTCGTCCACCCAGGCGGTGGTGGTCGTCAACTCGCCACCTCCGGCTTCAGGTCGACCGTCACCAGCTGGGCGGCGAAACGGCTGTTCGGGGCCTCGGCGGCGACGCGGAGGGCATCCTCGACGGTGTCCACATCGGTGAGCGACGGAAGCTGATGGATCGTCAAGTCGGCTGCGGCTAGGCGTTCCAGGAGTGCCGCGCCGGTCCTCGCGGTGGACATCGGCACGCCGTGCAGCAGGCGCGCGGCCAGTTCGGCGGTCGGCCGGGCCAGGCCCAGCGCCCAGAAGCCGCCGTCCGCCGCCGGGCCGTACCAGGCGTCCGTGCCCGCCCGCCGTGCGGCCGACAGCGGCTCGGCCAGCGCGGCGGCGCTCAGCTGCGGGGTGTCCATCCCGACCAGCAGCGCCGGGGCGTGCGGGGCCACCCGGGCGGCGTGCGCGAAGGCGGCGGCCAGCCGTTCGTCCAGCCCGCCGCCGGTCTGCGCGACGACCTCCCAGCCGGGCGGCAGCCAGCCGCCCGGTTCGCCGTCCAGGACGAGCACGCGCCGCCCGGCCGGCATCGTGCCCAGGGTGTGCAGGGTGTCGGCGAGGGCGGCAGCGGCCAGGGCGGCGGCCTGTTCGGGGGTGCAAGGCGGGGTGAGCCGGGTCTTCACCCGGCCGGGGACGGGTGACTTGGCGATCACCAGCAGCGTCGGCGGGGGCGCGGCCAGCACGGCCCGCATGTCGCGGACGGCCTGGCGGGTGCCGCGCAGGGTGCCGGTGACCTTGGAACGGCCCGCGCGCGGCAGGTAGTCGACGGGGGTCTCGGTGATCCGCAGCCCGGCGGCCGAGGCGGCGAGCACCATCTCCAGCGGGTAGCCGGACCGGCGGTCGCCGAGCCCCAGGGCCAGCAGCTGTTCCCGGCGGGCGGCCCGCATCGGGCCGAGGTCGTGCAGCGGCGCGCCGGTGCGGGCGCGCAGCCGTCGGGCCAGGACGGTGTTGGCCAGGCGGGCGTGCAGCGGCCACGCCCCGGCGGTGGCCGGGCGGCGGCGGCCCAGCACCAGGTCGGCGGAGCCGGCCAGCACCGGGCCGGTGACCAGAGGGAGCTGGGCGGGATCGAGGGAGCCGTCGCAGTCCAGGAAGCAGACCAGGTCGGCGGTGGCGGCGCGCAGCCCGGCGTGGCAGGCGGCGCCGAACCCGCGCCGGGGCTCCTCGACCACCGTCGCGCCGAGCGAGCGGGCGAGGTCGGCGGAGCCGTCCCGGGAGCCGTTGTCGACGACGACGGCCCGCCAGCCGTCCGGGATCCGCCCCAGCACCCAGGGCAGCGCGGCGGCCTCGTCGAGGCAGGGCAGCACGACGTCGACGGGGGAGACGGGGGAGGTGGGTGAGGTCACCCGGCCACGCTAAGTGCGGGACGGCGGGGTGCGGCGGCGGCGCAGCCTTACGGAAGTCGGACGCCTCGGCGGCTGACCCGTCCGGCGGATCGGGCCGGGCCGCATCGGGCTGGGCCGCATCGGGCTGGGCCGCATCGGGCTGGGCTGGGCTGGTCCGGGTCGGGCGAGGTGCGGGCGGCGGATCTTACGGAACGCGAACGCGGGCCCGCTTCCGTCCGCGTCCACCGCCGAGGCCTCCTATCCTCGGCGAGGTGAACGACACCTCGCACATCCTGGTGATCGACGACGACCCGACCGTGGCCGAGGTCGTCGCCGGCTACCTCACCCGCGCCGGGCACCACGTGGACCGGGCCGCCGACGGTGCGCTGGGCCTGGACCTCGCCGAGCGCACCCGCCCCGACCTGCTGGTGCTGGACCTCATGCTGCCCGGCCTCGACGGGCTGGAGGTGCTGCGCCGGCTGCGGGCCTCCGCCGGGGGCGCCGCGCTGCCGGTGGTGCTGCTCACCGCCAAGGGCGACGAGGCGGACCGCATCCTCGGCCTGGAGCTGGGCGCGGACGACTACGTCACCAAGCCGTTCAGCCCGCGCGAACTGGTGCTGCGGGTGCAGTCGGTGCTGCGCCGCGCCCGGGCGGGGAGCGGGACCGCCGACGGGCCGGGTGACGGGACGGCCGACGGGACGGTCGGCGGGGTGCTGCGCTCGGGGGACGTCACGCTCGACCCGAAGGCCCGCCGCGCCCACCGGGGCGCGCGCGAACTCGCCCTCACCCTACGGGAGTTCGACCTGCTGGCGTTCCTGCTCCGGCACCCCGGCACGGTGTTCTCCCGGCAGAGCCTGATGCGGCGGGTCTGGGGCTGGGACTTCGGCGACCTCTCCACCGTCACCGTCCACGTCCGGCGGCTGCGCGAGAAGATCGAGGACGACCCGGCCGCGCCCGCCCTGATCAGCACCGTCTGGGGCGTCGGCTACCGCTACGATCCGGCGCCCCGCGATCCGGCTCCCCGCGACCGGGCCTGCCCGCAGGGCGGTGCGGAGTGAAGGACCTGCTGCTGATCGCCCTGTTCGCCGCCCTCGGCGCGGGCGGAGCCGGCCTGCTCGGCTGGGCGGCGATCCGGCTGCTGCGCCGCCGCTCCGTCGCCCTGTCCCTGTTCTGCGTGGCGGTCGTGACCGTCCTCGCGGTGACCTCCGGGACGTTCGCCGTGGCGCAGGCGATGTTCCTGTCCACCCACGACCTCGGCGTGGTCATCACGGTGCTCGGCATGGCCGCCGTCGTCTCGCTGCTCACCGCCGCGCTGCTCGGCCGCCAGGTGGTGGCCGGCAGCCGGGCGCTGACCGAGGCCGTCCGAACGGTCGGCAGCGACGCCGGGTTCACCGCGCCCGACCATCCGCTCGGCGCGGAACTCGCCGCACTGAGCGAGGAGTTGGCCGCCACCAGTGCCCGGCTGGCGGAGTCCCGGGCGCGCGAGCAGGCCCTGGAGCACTCCCGCCGGGAGCTGGTCGCGTGGATCTCGCACGACCTGCGCACCCCGCTGGCCGGCCTGCGGGCGATGGCCGAGGCGCTGGAGGACGGCGTCGCCGAGGACCCCGACCGCTACCTGGTGCGGATCGGCACCGAGGTCGAACGGCTCACCGGCATGGTGGACGACCTGTTCGAGCTCTCCCGGATCCAGGCGGGCGCGCTCGCCCTCTCGCTCACCCGGGTCTCGGTGTACGACCTGGTGGACGACGCGCTCGCCGGGGCGTACCCGCTGGCCCGGCGGCGCGGCGTCCGGCTGGAGGGGCGGCAGGTGGCCGACGAGCCGGCGGCTGCCGAGCCGGTCGAGGTGGACAGCGGGGAGATCACCCGGGTGCTCGGCAACCTGCTGGTCAACGCGATCCGCTCGACCCCGGCGGACGGCGTGGTGGCCGTCGCCGCCCGGCGGGAGGCCGACGAGGTGGTGCTGTCGGTGACCGACGGCTGCGGCGGCATCCCGGAACAGGACCTGCCCCGGGTGTTCGAGACGGGCTGGCGCGGCGGCTCCGCCCGCACGCCGCGCCGCGACGACGGCCGGGCCGCCGGCGAGCCCGGCGAGAGCGGTGCCGGGCTCGGGCTCGCCATCGTGCGCGGCATCGTCGAGGCGCACGCCGGGCGGGCGGAGGTGCGCAACGTCGCCGGGGGCTGCTGCTTCGAGATCGCCCTGCCCGCGCCGCGCGCCCGGAGGGAATGACGAGGCAGGTCCCGGGGTCCGCCTTTCGAGCGCGCGGCCTACTCGGCCACGGCCTGGCGCAGCCGCTTCTTGTCCGGCTTGCCGACCGACGTCAGCGGGATCTCGTCCACGAGGTGCAGGGCCTCCGGCGCGTAGATCCGCCCCTTGCGGGCCGTGACGAACGCCTGGACGTCCGCCAACTCGGGCTGCTGCCCCGGAGCGGGAACGACGGCGACGTGGACGTGCTCCGCCTCCTGCGTGTCGCGCACGCCGAAGACCGCGCAGCGGGCGATCGCCGGGTGGGTGAGGAGGAGGTCCTCCACCTCGGACGGGTAGACGTGCCCGCCGACCACGATGATCAGGTCCTTGACCCGGTCGGCCAGGTAGAGGTAGCCGTCCGCGTCGAAGTAGCCGACGTCGCCGGAGTTCAGCCAGCCGTCGCGCAGCACCTCGGCGGTCAGGTCGGGCCGCTTCCAGTACCCGGCCATGAGTCCGGCCGATCGGATGTGGACCTCGCCCTGCTCTCCGGTCGGCAGCCCGGTGCCGTCCTCGGCGCGGATCTCCACGTCGACGCCCGGGAGGGGCCGTCCGACCGAGACCTGGCCGCCCTGCGCGATCCGGTCGTGCCCCTCCGGGGTGAGGAAGGAGATCAGCTGCGCCTCGGACATCCCGTAGATGCCCACCAGGACCGGCCCGAACACCTTGAGCGCCTCGCGGATCCGGGTCGGCGAGGCGGCGCAGCCCCCGTACATGATCTGCCGGAGGCTGGACAGGTCGGTGCGGCCGATCGCCGGGTGGTCGAGCAGCTGGTAGAGCAGCGGCGGCAGCGTCCAGAGGCTGGTGATGCGCTCGCGCTCGACGGCGGCCAGGACCTCGCCGGGGTCGAAGGTGCGCTGGAGGACCACCGTGCCGCCGTGGTGGAGCGTCAGGTCGGAGAAGATCCCGGCGAGGTGGGCGAGCGAGGTGGCGGCGAGGAAGCGGGGCGCCTCGTCGGCCGTGCCGGCGGAGCCGAACGAGGTGTCGAAGACGCCGCGGTAGGGGCCGTGCAGGCTGACGATGCCCTTCGGGATCCCGGTGGTACCGCCGGTGTGGCGGATGCCGAGGTCGTCGTCCGGGCCGATCCGGACGGCGGGCGGCTCGGCGGGGCGGTTCGCGGCGGCGGCGATCACGTCCTCGCCGACGGCCGCCGGTCCGGCGCCGAGGCGCAGGACCGTCGGCACGTCGATCAGGGGCAGCAACTCGGCGGCCTCCGTGTACCGTTCGGCGTCCACGAGGAGGACGGCGGCGTCGACGCTCGCCGCGACCTCGGCCAGGACCGGGGTGCTCATGCCGTCGTACAGGGTGACCACCCGCGCACCTGCGAGGCCCGCGGCGTAGCGGGCGCCGAGCGCCTCGGCGGTGTTGCCGGTGAGGAGGGTGACGGTGTCCCCGCGGGTGACGCCCCGGGCGATGAGCTCGTGGGCGAGGCGGTAGGTGGCGGCGGCGAAGTCGCCGGCGGTGATCTCGACGCCGTCGGCGGTGACGATGGCCCGCCGGCCGGGGTCGGCGGAGAGGGACCGGAGGATCAGGGCGGGTGCGCTGACGAATTCCTGGTCGTTCACGGCCACATCTCCCTTGTAGTTTGCAACCATGCCGCCAGGCTAGCCCCATCCTCCGCTCTTCACCGGCGAGTTCCGGCCGACATCGGACGGGCAGTCAGGTGCGGCGCCGGGCCGCGGCGCCGCCGCGAACTCGGCCATCCCGGCGGAGAACGGCACCTGCGGGCGCCAGCCGAGTTCGGCGCGCAGCCGGGAGGAGTCGGCGGTGATGTGCCGGACGTCGCCCAGGCGGTACTCGCCGGTCACCAGCGGTGCCGGGCCGCCGTACGCCGCCGCCAGCGCCCCGGCCGTCTCGCCGATCGTGCGGACCTCGCCGCTGCCCACGTTGTAGGCGCGGGAGCTGCCCGGCGCGCGGGCGGCAAGGGCCTCCAGCGCGGCGAGGTTGGCCGCGGCGACGTCCTCGACGTGGACGAAGTCGCGGCGCTGGCCGCCGTCCTCGAACACCCGGGGGGCCTCGCCCCGGGCCAGCGCCGAGCGGAACAGCGAGGCGACCCCCGCGTACGGGGTGTCGCGCGGCATGTCCGGCCCGTACACGTTGTGGTAGCGGAGCGTCAGGACGGCGCCCTGGCAGGCCCGGGCCCACACGGAGGCCAGGTGCTCCTGGGCGAGTTTGGTGGCCGCGTACACGCTGCGCGGGTCGGCCGGGGCGTCCTCGGCGACCAGGCCGGGGCTCAGGGCGCGGCCGCAGGCCGGGCAGGGCGGCTCGAAGCGCCCGGCCTCCAGGTCGGCCGGGCGGCGCGGGCCCGGGGCGACGTCGCCGTGCGCGGGGCAGCGGTAGCGGCCCTCCCCGTACACCACCATCGAGCCGGCCAGGACGAGGCGGCGGATACCGGCGCGGGCCATCGCGGCGAGCAGGACGGCCGTGCCGAGGTCGTTGCAGCCCGCGTAGGCGGGGGCGTCGTCGAGGTCCAGCCCGAGGCCGACCATCGCCGCCTGGTGGCAGACCGCGTCCACCCCGGCCAGCGCCCGCTGCACGGCGGCGGCGTCCCGGACGTCCCCCTGCTCGAAGGCCACGCCCCCGGGCAGTTCGGGGGCCCGCCCCGAGCGGTGGACGGCGGGCAGCAGCGCGTCCAGCACCCGCACCCCGTGCCCGGCCGCGACCAGCGCGCGGACCACGGCCGACCCGATGAACCCGGCTCCGCCGGTGACCAGAATCTCCATGCCGCCGACGCTAGCCGCGCGGGGCGGCGGATCGGGCGTGGACGGACCGGCCGTCAGGGATCGGTAATCCTCCCGGCGTAACCGGTGTGACAGGCGTAACCGGTGTAACCGGCGTAACTGGTGTGACCGGCCTGACCGGTGTCACGGTTGATCGCCGCCCGATCCGATCCGGCGTTCAACTGACGTTCGCCGGAAGAACCTTCGCCGGTGGCCCGGGCGCCCGGTTCGGCTGGGACTCTCCTGGGCGTTTCCCGGAGCCTTGGAGGCGACAGTGTCACATCCCTCGCGCAGAACGGTCCTTCGGACGGGTACCGCGGTTGGTGCGCTGGCCGCGCTGCCCGCGTCCACCCTCCTCTGGACGCAGCCGGCCCTGGCGGGCACCCCCGGACCGGAGCAGATCCACCTCCAGTGGGGCAACGAGCCGTCCCGCGAGATGACCGTCTCCTGGGCGACGGCCGCCACCGTGCGCCGCCCCCGGGTGCGGATCGGCACCCCGCGCGGCGGCGCCGGCCACACGGTGGACGCCGAGACCCGCACCTACGTCGACGGGCTCAACAAGGTCGAGACGTACACCCACCACGTCCGCCTGGACGGCCTGCGGCCCGACACCACGTACGTCTACGAGGTGCTGCACGACGGCTCCGGCCCGGTGCGCGGCACCTTCCGCACCGCGCCCGCGCGCGGCCGGGCCGCGTTCCGCTTCACCAGCTTCGGCGATCTCGGCACCGGCGACAACGTGTTCAGCAAGTCCTCGATCCACGGCGCCGCCGCCGTCCGCCAGGTCGAGCAGTTCGCGCCGCTGTTCCACCTGCTCAACGGCGACCTCGCGTACGCCAACAACAACCCGCAGCGCCAGCCGCAGTGCTGGAACGCGTTCATGAACAACCTCGCCAAGTCGGCCGCCGGCCGGCCCTGGATGCCCGCGCCCGGCAACCACGAGGTCGAGGCCGGCGGCGGGGACCTCGGCTACGCCTCCTACCTGACGCGCTTCGAACTGCCCGACAACGGCACTCGCGACTACTGCGGCAACTGGTACAGCTTCCAGGTCGGTTCGGTGCTGTTCGTGAGCCTCGACGGCAACGAGATCGCCGTCGAGGACGACGCCAGCCTCGACCCGGCCACCGGCCAGTCCATCTACATCAGCGACTACAGCGAGGGCGCCCAACTCCGCTGGCTGGAACGCACCCTGGCGCGCTCCCGGCGCGGCCGCGCGGTGGACTGGGTCGTCGTCAACCTGCACCAGTTCGCGATGTCCTCCTCGGCCGCCAGCCACGGCGGCGACATGGGCATCCGCGAGAAGCTGCTGCCGCTGCTCGACCGTTACTCCGTCGACCTCGTCCTGGCCGGGCACGACCACGACTACGAGCGCACCCACCCCGTCCGCGGCACCGAGCCGGGCGGCCTGCTCACCCCGGCCGTCGCCGACGACGACCTGCGCCGGATCGACACCTCGCAGGGCACCGTCCACCTGATCCTCGGCGGCGGCGGCACCGCCGGCCATGACGACGTCTACCTGCCCGCCGACGCGGACGGTGTCCGCCAGGCCTCCGTGCGCACCCAGCGGCTCACCTTCAAGGCCGACCCGGACGCGAAGGAGAAGGCCCACTGGTCCGCGGTCACCGACCCGGACACCGCCTTCCCGTACGGCGTCGCAGTCTTCGACGTCGACCCCGGGCCGGTGCCGGGCGGCCGCACCACCATCACCGTCAGCTACTACCACTCCCCGTCCGCCACCGCGGCCAACCCGTTCCCGACGCCGGTGCTCTTCGACCGCTTCACCCTGTACCGCGACCGCAGCGACGGCTGGGGCGACCGGGACCGGAACGACGACCGGAGCGACGTCCAGGGCGAGGACCAGGGCGAGGGCGAGCGCACCGGCTCCGAGGTCGGCGCCGGGCGCCGGTGACGCCTCGCGTCCTTGAGGGGCCCGCCGCGTGGAGGGCGCGGCGGCCCGGGGCGCCTTGTACCGCACCCGGGTGCGGCGGACAATCCGCAGTTCGTCGTAGGACAGGCCGTGGAGCAGTAGGCAAGACTGGCGTATGGCATGTCCATGTCTATTGTAGGCAGTTCGGATCAGCCGCTCGGATCAACAGCACGTGCCACTCGCACTCCCAAACCATCAGAAGGTCGGAAGCGATGCACCTCCGTGCCACGACCCGCAAACTCCTCCTCACCGGCCTTGCGCTCGCCTTCGGAGCCGCCCCGCTGCTGGCGGTCCCGGCCCAGGCCACCACCGCGTCCGCCGTCGCACTCGCACCGGTGAGCGCGGCCGCGTCCGTCGCGCGGCCGAGTGCCCCGATCGCGGTCTCGACCGCCCTCTTCGCGCTCGCCCCCGATCGCGGCGCCGTCTTCAACTGGAACGGCGCCACCTGGACCCAGGTCGGCGGCCCGGCCGCCACCATCGTCTCCGGCGGTGGCGGTCTGGTCGCCACCAGCCCGGCCACCGGCGACCTCTACGCGTACAACTGGAGCCCCGACAATTAGACGAGGATCGGCGGTCCGGGTGCCCAGTTCGCCGTGGACGGCGGCGGACACGTCTTCGGGCTCAGCCCGGACCGCAGCGTCGTGTACCAGTGGCAGGGCGGTACCAACTGGACCCAGATCGGGGGTCCGGCCGGCAGCATCGTGGCCGGCGGCAACACCCTGATCGCCACCGACCCGACCAGCGGTGACGTCTTCCGCTACGGCGGGGCGCCCAACAGCTGGTCGCGGATCGGCGGCCCCGGCGCCCAGTTCGCCGTCGACGACGCGGGCGGTGTGTACGGGCTCACCCCGGACCGCGGCGGCGTCTTCCAGTGGCAGGGCGGCGCCAACTGGGCCCAGGTCGGCGGTCCGGCCGGCAGCATCGTGGCCGGCGGCGGCCGCACTCTGCTGGCCACCGACCCGACCAGTGGCGACGTCTTCCGCTACGGCGGGGCGCCCAACAGCTGGTCGCGGATCGGCGGCCCCGGTGCGGAGTTCAGCATCGACGGCGCCGGCACCGTGTACGGGCTCAGCCCGGACCGCGGCGGCGTCTTCAAGTGGCTGGGCGGCGCCAACTGGGCCCAGGTCGGCGGCCCGGCCGCCTGGCTCGCCGCGTCCTGAGCCTGCGGTGCTGTGAGCCTGCGGTGCCGTGAGCCAGCGGTGTCGTGAGCTCGCCGCGGCCTGAACCCCGAACACTGCGCCGCCCCGGGCCCGTCGCGCGTACCGCGCGGCGGGCCCTTCGTCCGTTCAGGCGGCCCTGGGGCGGGCGGCCGAGGGGCGCTGGTCCATGCAGGGCGGGTGGTGACGGAGGGTCGTCGCGGCGGGCCGGTCCGGTGTGACGGTCGGTCGGGCGACGGGTTGGGCCGTTGGTGACGGCGGGTCGCCGTTGTGGCTGGGCTGTCCGTGCGACGGGTGCCTGCCTCGGCGCGCGGGCCACTGGCGGGGCGGTTAGCGTCGGCCGCAACACGGTTTCAGTTATGGGAGGTTGGCAGTGCAGCGGTGGATCATTGTGACGGCCCTCACCACGGCCCTCGGCGGGCTCACGGCACCCGCCCTGGCCGCCGATCCGGCGCCGGCCGCAGCTTCGGTGGCCGCCCCGGCCCGGGTGCGGGACGGGGACTCGGCCCCCACGGGCGTCACTCTCGGTGAGGCCCGGATCGACCCGAAGGTCCCCGGCCGGGTCCGGGTCGACGTCGAGTACGTCTGCGGGGTCGCGGAGGAGGCCCGGTCGCTCACTGTCTCGGTCGAGCAGCGGGACCCGGAGGACACCTCCTCGATGGCCTTCGGCTCCAGCCGGACGGCCGAGGCGGACGTGATCTGCGACGGGACGGCGCGGCAGCGGCAGCTCGTCGTCCAGTCCAAGACGGTCAACTGGATCCCGGGCGCGGACGCCGTCCTGATCGCCACGGTCTCCGACCTCGGCGCCACCCCGCCCGCGTCCTCCGACGCCCGGCGGGTCTCGCTCTTCAGCTCCTGATGCGTCCGCGGGCCCGGGCCGTGGCCGCCGTGCTCCTCGGCGCCGCCCTCGCCGCCTGCTCCGTCAGCGTGGGCGGCCCGGATTCAGGCCCGGATTCAGGCCAGGACGCAGGCCCGGATTCGGGCTCGGCTTCAGGCCCGGGGCCGACCGGGTCCGTTTCGGCGACCCCGGCGACTCCGGCTGCCCCGGCCGCCTCGCCGTCCTCGGCCACCGCTCCCGCCCCGGGGGCGGTGGCCATCAGGGACTTCGTGTTCGAGCCGGCGAACTTCACCGTCCGCCCGGGCGCCGTCGTCACGGTCCGCAACGCCGACACCGTCGACCACACCCTCACCGCCCAGGACCGCAGTTTCGACACCGGCACCATCGCCCCGGGCGCGTCCGCGACCTTCACCGCGCCGGCCCGGCCGGGCGCCTCCTCGTACCTGTGCACCCTCCACCACTTCATGCGGGGGATCCTGACGGTGTCCTGAGTCGACCGGTCCGTCGGCCGCGTGGGCGCCGGGTGCCGGCCGCTCCTGAATCGCAAGCCCACAGGTGAACGGGGCTGCTGCTATCCGCTGCCATGTTCTACAGTTCTGTAGAACATGGAGAACAGCGAACGGGGGCACGGCATGGACAGGCCGCTTCGACTGCCGCAGCAGGATCGGGCCGATTTCGAGACGGAGCTGGGGAGGGCGCTGGCCGGGTCGCAGGTGCGGGCGGCCCTGCGTGCGGTGGGGGACGAGGGGCCGGGGGTGGAGCGGTTGCGGCGGTGCGCCCGGGAGAACGCGGAGTTCGTGCTGGCGGCGGCGGCGCCCGAGTACGAGCGGTACGCGGCGCTGCGGGCGGACCAGGACGCGGTGGCGCGGCTGCCGGTGGACGAGCCGGGGCGGCAGCGGGTGTCCGGGTGGTGGGGGGTGCTGGGGGTGATCGTGCCGATCATCGCCGGGGTCGCGGCCGCGATCCTCCTGCTGCTCGGGTACGCGCTGGGGCTGGCGGACGACGCCGAGGTGCTGGGGCACGCGCTGGTGGGCGCCGGGTGGGTGGCGGCCGGGGTGGCCACGGTGAGCCTGCTGGTGGGCGGACTGGGGCTGTTGGGCGCGGCCTCGCGGTCGAGGTCGGCGGAGTCCGGCGGGGAGGCCGGCGTCCTGGGGGAGCTGGGGCTGGCGCGGGACGCCTGGCGGTCGGCGCTGGCGGAGCGCGGCCTGGTGCCGTTCCTGCTGGCGCAGGCGGGCGCGGGGGCGCCCGGCCGGCGCCGCTGACGCCGCCGGCTCAGTCGTGGCGGGTGCGGGCGGCGTCGACGAGGAGGTGGGCGGCGTCGAGCGGGATGGCGAGTCGGCGGGCGATCCACGGGGCCGGGCGGCCGGCCCGGGCGAGCATCCAGGCGGAGTACAACTGGCCCAGCTGCGGGGCCTGGTGGGCGAGCAGGAGCGGGCGCACGGCGTCCATCGGGAAGTCTTCGAGGGCGCGGGCGCTGTACTCGCGGCCGTTGGGGCCGGGCGGGGGTAACGGGAGCGGGCGGCGGGTGTCGAGCCAGCGCCCGAGCAGCACCGCGCCGACCGCCAGGAGGCCGGAGCCTGAGGCGCCGATCAGGATGGCGTTGATGACCGGGCGGTCCTCCTCCTCTGCCAGGCCGAGGGCGAGTTCCTCGGCGACGAGGAGGGCGAGGACGGTGAGCAGCACCGCGGCTTCGGCGGGGCGCGGGTAGGGCCGGGACGTCGTCATGGGATACCTCTCCTCGGCGGGGAAGACCGGGGCGGGTGAAGGGGCCGTGGACGGCGGTGGCGGCAGGGCCGACGTGTGGGACGTGGCGTCAGGAGAACTTGACGTTGCGTCAGAAAGCGTGCGCGACGGGTGTGTTCACCGTCTCGACCGTGCTCACCGTCTGCCGGAGGCGGACCGGGGCATGCGGGGGTGGGGGCGGGTGGTGCGGCCCGGACTGCTGCTGTCCATGCGTCTCGCCTCCTTCCGGTCGGGCGCGCCATGCTGGTGCGTTCGTCGACGGGGCAAGGGGGGTCATCCTCGGACTTCGGGACAGCATAGCCCGGCCCTCACGCCAACTTCGACACCCTTGTCGAAGTTGATGCGGGTGGGAGGGCCCGCCGTTGGACGATCGACCAGGTGGGGCCGGGTGCGGCTGGTGTGCGGGCCCACTCGTGCCCGACCGGTCGCCGCGGCTTCAATCGCCGTACCGAAGGAACGGGACCGGCCAGGGGCGATGGAGCGACATGGATCTGAACACGGTGGCCGAGCTGTGCGACGCCCGCCGGGGCGGCACCTGGCGGCCCGGGGACGCCTGGCTCGGCGGCGGGACGTACCTGTTCTCCGAGCCGCAGCCGCACATCCGCCGGCTGATCGACCTCGGCCGGATGGGCTGGGAGCCGCTCACCCCGACCCCGGACGGCGGCCTGGAGATCGCCGCGACCTGCACGGTCGCCCAGCTCTCCCGCCACCCCAAGCCCGCCGCCTGGACGGCGGCGCCGCTGTTCGAGCAGTGCTGCCGGGCGTTCCTGGCCTCCTGGAAGATCTGGAACATGGCCACCGTCGGCGGCAACCTGTGCAACGGCCTGCCCGCCGGTCCGATGATCTCGCTGACCGCCGCCCTGGACGGGCTCTGCCTGCTGCGGGCCCCGTCGGGGGAGCAACGCCGCGTCCCGGTGGCGGAGTTCGTCACCGGCGCCGGCGTCAAGGACCTGCGGCAGGGTGAGCTGCTGCGCTCGATCACCCTGCCGGGCCGGGCGCTGGCCGCCCGGACGGTGTTCCGCCAGGCCTCGCTGTACGGGTTGGGCCGCTCCGGCGCGCTGCTGATCGGCACCCTCGACCCGGTGGACGGTTCGCTGACCATCACCGTCACCGCCGCCACCGTCCGCCCGATCCGGCTCTGGTTCCCGCCGGGGCCGAACGCGGCCGCCGTCGAGGAGGCGGTCCGGGACGGCATCCGGCCCGAGGAGTACGTCGACGACATCCACGGACTGCCCGCCTGGCGGCGGCACCTGACCTTCCGGTTCGCCGAGCAGATCCGCCGCGAACTGGACCCCGCCCGGCCGGCCCCGCCGAGTACAACCGGACCGGGCACGGCCGGACCGAACCTGGTTGGACCGGACCTGGCCGAGGAGGCCGCCGCATGAGCTTCTCGATCCGCGTCAACGAACGGGACTTCGACGCCGAGCCCCGCCCGGGCCAGTGCCTGCGCACCTACCTGCGCGAGCGCGGCTGGTTCGGGGTGAAGAAGGGCTGCGACGCCGGCGACTGCGGCGCCTGCACCGTGCAGGTGGACGGCGCCCCGGTGCACAGCTGCCTCTACCCGGCGGCGCGCGCCGAGGGGCGGTGCGTCACCACGGTGGAGGGCCTGGCCAAGGACGGCGAACTGCACCCGATGCAGCAGCGGTTCCTGGACGCCCAGGGCTTCCAGTGCGGCTTCTGCACGGCCGGCTTCCTGATGACCGCCAGTGCCCTCGACGAGGAGCAACTCGCCGACCTCCCCAGGTCGTTGAAGGGCAATCTGTGCCGCTGCACCGGCTACCGGGCGATCGAGGACGCGATCCGCGGCGTCCGGCACACCGAGGAGCCCGAGGCCGGCCGGGCCGTCGGCCGCAGCCTCGGCGCGCCCGCCGGTCCGCAGGTCGTCACCGGCGCCGCCCGCTACACCTTCGACGTGGAGGTGCCGGGGCTGCTGCACCTGAAGCTGCTGCGCTCCCCGCACCCGCACGCCCGGATCGTCGCCATCGACACCGCGGCCGCCCTGCGCGTGCCCGGCGTGCACGCGGTGTTCACCCACCACGACGCGCCCGAGCGGCTGTACTCCTCGGCCCGGCACGAGCACCCGACCGAGGACCCGGACGACACCCGGCTGCTGGACGACGTCGTCCGCTTCGTCGGCCAGCGGGTCGCCGCGGTGGTCGCCGACAGCGAGGCCGCCGCCGAGGAGGGCTGCCGCCGGATCGCCGTCGAGTACGAGCAACTCCCGTACGTGCTGGACCCGGAGGAGGCGATGGCGCCCGGCGCGCCGGTGCTGCACGCCAAGGGGCCGCAGACCCGGATCGCCCGGCCGGAGAACAACGTGTGCGGCGAGGTGCACGGCGAGATCGGCAGCGTGGAGCAGGGCTTCGCCGAGGCCGACGCGGTCTACCAGGAGACCTTCCGCACCCAGCGGGTGCAGCACGCCAGCCTGGAGACGCACGGCTGCGTGGTCTCCTTCGAGGAGCGGGAGGACGGCGCCGGCGAGCGGCTGGTGGTGCGCTCCAGCACCCAGGTGCCGTTCCTCACCCGGCGCGCGATCTGCGCCCTGTTCGACCTGCCGGAGGAGGAGGTCCGGGTGGTGGCGGGCCGGGTCGGCGGCGGCTTCGGAGGCAAGCAGGAGATGCTGACCGAGGACATCGCGGTGCTGGCGGCGCTGCGGCTGCGCCGGCCGGTGAAGCTGGAGTTCACCCGGGCCGAGCAGTTCCACGGCGCCACCACCCGGCACCCGTTCACGATCACCGTCAAGGCGGGCGCGAAGGCGGACGGCACGCTCACGGCGCTCAGCTTCCGGGTGGTGTCCAACACCGGCGCGTACGGCAACCACGGCCCGGCGGTGATGTTCCACAGCGTCGGCGAGTCGATGGGCGTCTACCGGGTGCCGCACAAGAAGGTCGAGGCGTACTCGGTGTACACCAACTGCGTGCCGGCCGGCGCCTTCCGGGGCTACGGGCTCGGGCAGGTGACCTTCGCGGTGGAGTCGGCGATGGACGAACTGGCCCGCCGGCTGGGCATCGACCCGCTGGAGTTCCGCGAGCGCAACGTCATCGGCCCCGGCGAGCACCTGCTCAGCCCCGGCGGCGAGGAGGAGGACCTGCACATCGCCAGCTACGGCCTCGACCAGTGCCTGCAAGTCGTCCGCGACGCGCTCGCGAACGACCGCAGCGCGGCGGACGCCCCCGAGGGCTGGCTGGTCGGGCAGGGCTTCGCCATGGCGATGATCGCCACCGGCCCGCCCGGCGGGCACTTCGCCGACGCCGCCGTCGCCCTGCTGGAGGACGGCGGTTACGACGTCGCCGTGGGGACCGCCGAGTTCGGAAACGGCACGACCACCGTGCACCAGCAGATCACCGCGGGCGCGCTCGGCACCACCGTCGACCGGATCGCGATCCGGCAGTCCGACACCGACGTCGTCCGGCACGACACCGGGGCCTTCGGCTCGGCGGGGACGGTGGTCGCGGGCAAGGCGGTGATGCGGGCCGCGAACGCGCTCGCCGAACGGCTGACCGACTTCGCCGCCGAGTACGCGCGGACCCCGCGCAGCCTGGTCCGGCTCGGCGCCGAGGCCGTCGACTGCGACGGGCGCGGCATCCCGTTGAAGGAACTGCACGCGGCGGCGCGCGAACGCGGCGTCGACCTCGTCGGCACCGGGCACTGGGGCGGCTCGCCGCGCTCGGTGGCGTTCAACTCGCAGTGGTTCCGCCTCGCCGTCGACCCGGACACCGGGGAGATCCGGATCCTGCGCAGCGTGCACGGCGCCGACGCCGGGCGGGTGATGAACCCGATGCAGTGCCGCGGGCAGGTCGAGGGCGGGGTCGCCCAGGCGCTCGGCGCGACGCTGTTCGAACGGGTGCTGCTGGACGACCGGGGCGAGGTCACCACGGCCGCGTTCCGCCGCTACCGCCTGCCCGCGTACGCCGACGTGCCGCGCACCGAGGTGCACTTCTCGACCACCTCGGACGCGATCGGCCCGCTCGGCGCCAAGTCGATGAGCGAGAGCCCGTTCAACCCGGTCGCCCCCGCCTTCGCCAACGCCCTGCGCGACGCCACCGGCATCCGCTTCACCGACCCGCCGTTGGGGGGAGGGCCCGGCGTGGGAGGGGGGGGCGGCCGGGGGGGGCGCGGAAGGCCGGGGGGTGCGAGCCGAGGGGGGGGGGTGGACAGGGGGCGCCCCTCGGTCGGGCGGGCGCCCCCCGACCTGGTCGCGCAGGAACGGCGGGAGTGACGTCCCGTTCCGTGCTGGTTACCCTGGGTCGCGCTGTCGGACGCGCCCCAGGGAGGCCGGATGGGACTCACCAGTCACAAGCTGCTGGCGCTGGCGGCGCTGCTCGCCGTGTTCACGGTGCTCGGCACGCTCTGGGTCTGGCCCCGGCTGGCCGTCCGCAGTTGGCCCGCGGTGTTCCTGCGGCTCGGGACGATCGCCGTCACCCAGTTCGCCCTGCTGGCCACCCTCGGGCTCGCCGTCAACGACGACTTCGTGTTCTACAGCAGCTGGTCCGACCTGTTCGGGCGCGACCGCGGGACGGGCGTCATCCAGGCGACCAGCCCGACCGGCGGCCCGTCCGTCAGCCCGCCTGTCGTTCCGTCCGGAAGCCCGACCGGCACCCCCAGCGGCACCCCGGCCGAAGTGCCCGCCGGGGTGCAGGTGCTCGGCACCGCCGAGATCACCGGCGCGGACGGGGCCGACCGCGACCCGGCCACCATCGGGCGGCTCGACCGGGTCCGGCTGCCCGGCACCACCACCGGGCTCAGCACCGACGGGTACGTCTACCTGCCGCCGCAGTACTTCCGGCCCGGCGCCGAGGCCCGGCACTTCCCGGCCGCCCTGGTGATGACCGGCTTCCCGGGGGACGCCGCCAACCTGGTCACCAAGCTGCGCTACCCGGCGTACGAACTCGACCTGCTGCGCCGGGGGGCGATGAAGCCGACCGTCCTGGTGCTGGTGCGCCCCTCGCCGTCGATGCCGCGCGACAGCGAGTGCGAGGACGTCCCGAACGGCCCGCAGGCCCAGCGCTACTTCACCACCGACGTGCCGGCCGGCCTGCGCGCCTCCTACCGGGTGCTCGACGGCACCGGCAGCCTCGGCGTGATCGGCGACTCCACCGGGGGCTACTGCGCCGTCAAGCTCGGCATGGTCCACCCGGAGACCTTCGCGGTGGCGGTCTCGCTGTCCGGCTACTTCAAGGCCGCCGAGGACGCGACCACCGGCGACCTCTTCGGCGGCAGCCAGCAGCGGCGCGACGAGGCCGACCTGAACTGGCGCCTCGCCCACCTGCCGATGCCCGCCCTCGCCGTCCTCCTCGCCGACAGCAAGGAGGAAGGCCACGGCTACGCCGACTCCGTGGCCTTCGCCGCGGCCGCCCGCCCGCCGCTGGTGGTCGCCCAGGCCACCGTGGAGACCGGCGGGCACAACTTCACCACCTGGACCAGGCTGCTCCCGCCGTCGCTGACCTGGTTGAGCGACCACCTGCGCGACCCGCAGTGACGCCGGCCGTGCGCCGGGCACGTCTTGGCGCCGACGGCCGGACGGCGGCCGAGAACGTCGGCGGGGTGGTCACTCCTGAGCCATTGTGTGGCAGGAGGGTTGTCTGGGGGCTCAACTTCAGGGTAGGCAAACCTAAGTGATTTCGGTTCGGGGGGAGGACGCGCGGAATGACTGTGACCGAGAACCCGACCGCCCGGGTCGACCGGCTCGCCATCGCCCTCGCGGACGGCACCCCGCTGCTCGCCCCGGTCAGCCTCGACCTGCGCCCCGGGCGCGTGCACGCCGTCACCGGCCCCTCCGGCGCGGGCAAGACCACCCTGCTGCACGCCCTCGCCGGCGCCCTGCCACCGGGCGCCCGCGCCACCGGGCTGGTCACCGTCCTCGGTCAGGACGTCCTCGCCCTCGCCCCCGAACCACTGCGCCGGTTGCGCCGCCACCGGCTCGCCTTCCCCGGCGCCCTGTCCGGCGGCCGGCAGCGTCGCGTCGCCCTCGCACGGGCCCTCGCCCGCCGCCCTGACCTGCTGCTCCTCGACGAACCCGGCGCCGGCCTCGACCCCGCGCTGCGGGACGAGATCGCCGACCTGCTGCGCGAACTCGCCCGCCGGCACGGCATCGCCGTCGCGCTCGCCAGCCACGACGCCGCCTTCGTCGCCCGCTGCGCCGACGAGGTGCTCGTCCTCGCCCCGGCCCGGCCCGGGGTGGGCGGCGGCGCCATCCGGGCCGGGGCCATCCGGGCCGGGGCGAGCCGCACGTCCGGACCGGTCGCGGCGCGCACCGCCGTCGGGCTGGCCGCGCTCGGCGTCGAAGCCCACGTCGGGTACGGGCGCGGGCGGCGCCGGATCCTCACCGGGGTCGACCTGCACCTCGCGCCCGGCAGCTGCACCGGCATCATCGGCCCCTCCGGCGCGGGCAAGACCACCCTCGCCCGGGTCCTCGCCGGGCTCCACCCGCCCACCGGCGGCACCCTCACCCTGGACGGCGCCCCGCTGGCCGGCTCGCACCACGCCCGCACCCGCGAGCAGCGCCGCCGCGTCCAACTCGTCCCGCAGAACCCGCTCGGCGCGCTCAACCCGGCCCGGACCGTCGGCGCCACCCTCACCCGGCCGCTGCGGCTGCACCACACCACCCCGCACGAGCAGTGCCCCGGCCGGGTCGCCGAACTGCTGGCCGCCGTCGGCCTCCCCGCCGACCTGGCCGCCCGGCACCCGCACGAGCTGTCCGACGGCCAGCGTCAACGCGTCGCCATCGCCCGGGCGTTGGCGGCCGAACCGGACGTCCTGCTGTGCGACGAGGTGACCTCCGGGCTGGACACCGACACGGCCGCGGGCATCATGACCCTGCTGGGCCGGCTGCGCGCCGAGCGCGGGGTGGCGCTGGCACTCATCGGCCACGACCTGTCGCTGGTGCGTGAACACGCGGACGCGGTGGTGCAGTTGGGGGCGCCGACGGGTCGGGCCTGGGCCAGGGGCCCCGGACCGGCGCGCCCGGGCGCGATGGCGCCCGCCGGCTCGGCGTGGGTGAGGTGACGCGTCGAGCCGGCGGGCGGGTTCGGGGGAACTGCTGTCAGGGTCTGTCCGGCGGGATCCGCGGGATCTAGGCACGTCCCAGCAGCGGGAGCGGTGCCCCGGTGCGGGCGGGGAGTTCGAGCCGGGTCAGCAGCGCGGAGGGCGACACCTCGACCACCCGGCAGCCCGCGCGGTGGCGGCAGTGCCGGGCCACCGAGCCGTGCCGCAGCCGGTCGAACCGGCGGCGGGTGGCGGCGCCGAGGACCAGCAGGTCCTCCGGCCCGGTGACGGCGCCGACCAGGGCGGGCCCGGGCTCTGCCTTGACCACCAGCGGGTGGATGACCAGGCCGGCCGGGTAGCCGCCGTAGGCCTGCTCGAAGGCGATGTCCAGCCGCCGCCGGGCGGCGTGCTCCAGTTCGGACAGCGGGCGCAGGCCGTCGCGTTCGCCCGCGTTCCACGCGGCCACCGGCACCAGCACGGCCTCGCTGCGGGCCGCCTCGCCGACGGCGTGGTAGAGGGCGGCCAGACTGCTCAGTGATCCGCTCAGGCCGACGATCACTCGGGTGGTCCCGGTCATGGCCGTTCGCCTCCGTTTCTCCGGTCGGGTGTTCCCGGTTCCGTACTCCTTGGTTCGGATGATTCCAGTGAACCCCGGAACCGGTCCGTCCGTACCGCCGCTGATGGCTCCATGACGCCGGTCGCACACTTCTTGACGTCCTTCTGACAGCTCCGGCGCGCGGCGCGCGGTGCGCCGTGCGTCTCAGCCGAGGCCCGGCACGAACTGGATCAGCAGGTCGATCGCCTTGATGCCGAGGAACGGCAGGATCAGCCCGCCCAGCCCGTACACCCGCAGGTTGCGGCGGAGCAGGTCGGTGGCGGAGGCGGGCTGGTAGCGGACGCCGCGCAGGGCCAGCGGGATCAGCGCGACGATGATCAGCGCGTTGAAGATGATCGCGGAGGCGATCGCCGAGGTCGGGCTGTGCAGTTCCATGATGTTGAGGTGGTGCAGCCCGGGGTAGGCGTTCGCGAACATCGCGGGGATGATCGCGAAGAACTTGGCCACGTCGTTGGTGATCGAGAAGGTGGTCAACGCGCCACGGGTGATGAGGAGTTGCTTGCCGACCCGGATGATGTCGATCAGCTTCGCCGGGTTGGAGTCGAGGTCGACCATGTTGCCGGCCTCCTTGGCGGCCGGGGTGCCGGAGTTCATCGCGACCCCGACGTCGGCCTGGGCGAGGGCGGGGGCGTCGTTGGTGCCGTCGCCGGTCATCGCGACCATGTTCCCGGCGGCCTGCTCGCGGCGCAGGTGGGCGAGCTTGTCCTCGGGGGTGGCCTCGGCGAGGAAGTCGTCCACCCCGGCCTCGGCGGCGATGGCGCGGGCGGTGAGCGGGTTGTCGCCGGTGACCATGACGGTGCGGATGCCCATCCTGCGCAGTTCGGCGAAGCGCTCGGCGATGCCCTCCTTCACCACGTCCTTGAGTTCGACCACGCCCAGCGCGCGGGCGCCGTGCCGGTCGTGGACGGCGACCAGCAGCGGGGTGCCGCCGGCCTCGGCGATCCGGTCCACCAGCGGCTTGGCCTCCATCGGCATCCGCCCGCCGGAGTCCACCACCCAGCGGGCGACGGCGCCGGCGGCGCCCTTGCGGATCAGGCAGTTCGTCCCGTCGGGCCAGGTCAGGTCGACGCCGCTCATCCGGCTGTGCGCGGTGAACGGGACGGGCCGCTGCTCGCCGAGTTCGCCGGGGGCGCGGGGCGGCACCCAGTACTGACGGTTCGTCAGTTCGACGAGTGAGCGGCCTTCCGGGGTCTCGTCCGCGACGGAGGCCAACTGGGCTGCCTCGGCGAGCTGTTCGGTGCTCGCGCCGGGCAACGGGTGCAGTGCGACGGCCCGGCGGTTGCCGTGGGTGATGGTGCCGGTCTTGTCGAGCAGCAGCACGTCGACGTCCCCGGCGGCCTCGACGGCCCGGCCGGACAGGGCGACGACGTTGCGCTGGACCAGCCGGTCCATCCCGGCGATGCCGATCGCGGACAGCAGCGCGCCGATGGTGGTCGGGATGAGCGCGACCATCAGGGCGACCAGCACCACGGTGGTCTGCGGCGCGTGCGCGTAGATCGCCATCGGCTGGAGCGAGACCACCGAGAGCAGGAAGACGATGGTGAGCGAGGCGAGCAGGATGTTGAGCGCGATCTCGTTCGGGGTCTTCTGCCGGTTGGCGCCCTCCACCAGGGCGATCATGCGGTCGACGAAGCTCTGCCCGGGCCGGGAGGTGACCCGGACGACCAGGTGGTCGGAGAGCACCCTGGTGCCGCCGGTGACGCCGGTGCGGTCGCCGCCGGACTCGCGGATCACCGGCGCGGACTCCCCGGTGATCGCCGACTCGTCGACGGAGGCCACCCCCTCGACCACCTCGCCGTCCTGTGGCACGACCTCGCCGGCCGGCA
Organism: Kitasatospora sp. NPDC058478; assembly: GCF_042720345.1. Taxonomy (NCBI): domain Bacteria; kingdom Bacillati; phylum Actinomycetota; class Actinomycetes; order Kitasatosporales; family Streptomycetaceae; genus Kitasatospora; species Kitasatospora sp. NPDC058478. The sequence goes on from NZ_JBHXML010000065.1 coordinate 41,113, forward strand.
CCAGCACCACGTCGTGCAGCATCAACTGCTCGGCGGGGATCACCTCGTGGCGGTGGTCGCGGGTGCCGACCCGCCAGTGCAGCAGCCGCCGGGCGGTGGTCCCGGCCTGGGTGCGGCGCAGCGACTCGGCCTGCGCCTTGCCCCGGCTCTCGGCGACGGCCTCGGCGAGGTTGGCGAACAGCACGGTCAGCCAGAGCCAGAAGCCGATCACCCAGGCGAACACGCTCGGGTGGATCACCGCGCTGAGCGTGGTGAGCGCGGAGCCGGTCTCCACCACGAGCATCACCGGGTTGCGCATCATGGTGCGCGGGTGGAGCTTGCGGACGGCGGCCGGCAGGGCCTCGGTGAGCTGGCGGCGGGTGATGAGCCGGCGGCGGCCGCCGTCCGGGCCGGTCGGCCGGTGGCTCGGGTGGTGCTGCGGTTGGTGCGGCCGGTCGTTCGGCCGGTCGTGCGGGGGTTGCTCGCGGACGCCCTCCGGGCGGCGGAACCAGTCGGTTCGGGGCGTGGTGGTGTCCGGGGGAGTGAGGGCCGAACGGCGCATCGTCTCGGAAGACCTTCCGGGCCGCCCCGGGCTGCGGGGCAACGGGGCGGCGGGCTCGGTGGCGGCGGGGACGGCGGCCAGCCCACCACCGGATCCGCGCCCGCCACACGCCTCTTGACGCGGGTTTGGCGTGTGGGCGGCCGTCCTTGACGGCTCCCTGACATCCGGACCGGGTGGGCGTTCGGTGGCTCGTACGGACGTTCGGGGGCGCGTGCGGCCGTACGGGTGACGGTCGTGGCGGCGGATGTCAGGAAGGCGTCAAGGACGCCCGGCGGAGCGTAGGCCACGCGTCAAGGCCCGGTGCGATCGGCCTCCGGTGGGCATCCACTGGAACCGAGGGCCGCACACAGCGGCCCGCCCGTCCGAGCCCGAGGAGCCTCCCGTGAGCAGCACGATCGCCACCGCCGTCGACCAGTCGCCGCGCCGCCTGGTCCGCCTGGTGCCCGCCGGTGTCCGGCAGGACCGACAGGAGCGGCATGAGCTTCAGGACAGCCCCGAGCCGCCCGAACCGGCGCCCGCGCCCACGGTCGGCCACGACCGCGGCCGCCCGGCGCACTGCCGGATCGCGATGCAGTTCGAGGACTGACCCCGCCCACCGCGTGCCGCAACCCCGCCCCGCCCCGTAGGAGTACCGCCATGACGCAGCTGACCGCCCCGTCCGTCCCCTCCACCGTCCCCGCCCCCTCCACCGGCACCTCCACCGCCCGCCCCGACGCCCCGGCCGTCGACGCGCTCGGCGGCCCCTGGCCGGCCTCGGCGCGGCCCGGCCCCGGCGGCGACGTGCTGGTCGGCGGGGTGGGGCTGGCGGAGGCGGCCGAGCGCTTCGGCACCCCGCTGTACGTCCTGGACGAGGCCGAGGTGCGCAACCGCGCCCGGGCCTACCGGCGGGCGCTGCCGCACGCCGAGGTGCTGTACGCCGCCAAGGCGTTCCTGTGCAGCGCGATGGCCGACTGGGTGGCCGAGGAGGGCCTGGGCCTGGACGTCTGCTCCTCCGGCGAGCTGTGGCTGGCCGCCTCGGCAGGCTTCCCGGCGCAGCGGATCCTGTTGCACGGCAACGCCAAGTCCCCGGAGGAACTGCGGCTGGCCCGGCGGCTGCGGGTCGGGCGGATCGTGATCGACGGCCCGGTGGAGATCGCCCGGCTCGCCGCCCTGGTGGCCGCCGACACCCCGCAGCGGGTACTCGTCCGGGTCGTCCCGGGGATCGCCGCCGGGCACCACACGGCGGTCCGGACGGGGGTGGGCGGGCAGAAGTTCGGCTTCCCGATCGAGGGCGGCGACGCGGCCGACGCGATCGCCCGGGTGCTCGACCAGCCCGGGCTCGAACTGGCCGGCCTGCACTGCCACCTGGGCTCGCAGATCACCGAGGTCGAGCCCTACCTCCAGGCGGTGGACGCGCTGGTGCGGCTGCTCGCGGAGATCCGGGAGCGGCACGGCGTGGAACTGCCCGAACTGGACCTCGGCGGCGGCCACGGCATCCGCTACCTGCCGGGGGACGCCGAGTTCGACGTCGCCGACTTCGCCGTCCGGGTGACCGACCGGCTGGCGGTGCGCTGCGCCGAGGCGGGCCTGGAGGTGCCGCGGCTGATCGTCGAGCCCGGCCGCGCGCTGGCCGGCCCGGCCGCCGTCGCCGTGTACCGGGTGCTGTCGGTGAAGCACACCGCGGACGGCCACTGCTTCGCCGCCGTGGACGGCGGGATGAGCGACAACCCGCGCCCGGCGCTGTACGGATCGCCGTACAGCGTCCGCCTGGTGGGCCGCCGCTCGGAGGCGGGCGCGGCCCGGGTGGACGTGGTCGGCCGGCACTGCGAGGCCGGCGACGTGCTGGTGCGCGACGCCGTGCTCCCCGCCGACCTGCGCGCGGGGGACCTGCTGGCCGTCCCGGCGGCCGGGGCGTACCAGCTGTCGATGGCCTCCGGCTACAACCTGGTCGGCCGCCCGGCGGTGGCCGCCGTCAAGGACGGCCGGGCCCGCCTGCTGATCCGCCGGGAGACGGTCGAGGACTTCCGCCTCCGCGAGGTCGGCCGGTAGCCGAACGCCGTCGCGCGAGAAGTCGGGCCGGCCGACTTCTCGCGCAACTCTGGCAGCTAGAAGGCCGTGTGGGTCAGCCAGTGGTCCAGCAACGTGCGGTCGCCCGTCACCGCCACCCGGTCGTCCTGCGGCGGGAGGCGGCGGGAGAGCACCAGCATGAGGTCCGCCACCGCGCCCGACACCACCACGTCGGCCTCGACCGGCCCGCGCTCCCACCGCAGTGCCTCGGGTGCCCTGGTGATCACCCAGCCCTCCCCGGACCTCGGCCGGAACCCGACCCGCTCGCCCCGGCCGCGCAGCCCGGCCGCCGCCGGCCTGACCGACTCGAAGGCCGGCGTGCACAGCAGGTCGAGGTTCTCGCTGATCACGTCGGCCGCGAGGTCGTCGGCGATCTCGAACGCGGTGCCCGTCGCCGACGCCGCGTCGTAGTGATGGACGCAGGTGTCGCTCAGCTGCCTGCGGAGCCAGAACGCCGCCGGCCGTGGCCCGAAGAACGTGGGCAACTCGGTGTCCGCGCCGGTCTCCTGGACCGCGCGGACCAGGTCCTCCGCGCCCTCGCGCAGCCACCGGGCCCACCCGTCCGGGGCGCCGGGGTCGGCCTGCCACGGGTCGGGGACGGGCAACTGCTCGCGCGTACGGACGAGTTCGGCCGCCCAGCGGTGCTCCTGGCCGAGGTGCCCGACGAGGGTGCGCAGTGGCCACTGCGGGCAGGTGGGCACCCGGGTGCCCGGGTCCCTTCCGGCGACCGCGCGGGCGAACTGCCGGGTCTGCTCCCGCAGTCCCTCCACGAGCCGTGCGGTGTCCAGCGTCGACGTCATCGCCATCGCGATGCTCCTCTCTCGGGGTTACCTGGGTACGGTAGGAACTCCAGTCCGGTGGAGGTTCAAGTGCCTTTGCTCGATGAGACGTTGGGGATCGGCGAGCTGGCCCGGCTGACCGGCGTGCCGGTGCGCACCATCCGCTACTACTGCGATGAGGGCGTCATCGACTCGGTGCGCAGCACGGGCGGGCACCGCAGGTTCGACCAGGTGGCCGTGGAGCGGCTCGGCCTGGTCCGACGGCTGCGCAGGCTCGGGCTCGGGCTGCCCTCGATCAGGCAGGTGCTCGCCGGCGAACGCTCCGTGGCCGAGGTCGTCGCCGCCGAGCGGGCCGCGCTCGACGTGCGGCTCGCGGACCTGGCCTGGCGGCGGGCCTCGCTGCGCGCGGTCGAGGAGGCCGGACCGGCCGACCGGGCCGCCAGGCTGGAGCTGCTGGCCGCCATGGAGGGTGGGGGAGCCGCCCGTGACGCGCTGATCGACTTCTGGAGGCGCGCGATGGCCGCCCCGGTGTCGGAGGCGATGCTCACCGCGTTCGTGGCGATCGCCGTACCCGAGCCGCCCGCCGACCCGACCCCGCCGCAGGTGGTCGCGTTCGCCGAGCTGTTCGCCCTGGCCGGGGACCGGGAACTGAGCCGAGACCTGCTGGCCAGGGCGCGGGCCGGCGCCGCACTGATCGCCGACGAGGACGAGCTGGTGAGCGGGATCGGCGAGGCGTGCGCGCTGGCCCAGCCCCTGGTACGGGCGGGTGAGCCGCCCCGGGTGGGCCCCGCACTCGACCGGTTCGTCGCGGCCCACGCCTCCGTCCGCGGCGACCGCGACACCCCGAAGTTCCGAGGCCGCCTGCTGGCTTACGTGGCTGTGGACCGGGACCGGCGGATGCGCCGCTACTGGCGGCTCGTGGCCGAGGCGAGCGGGGATCCGGTCACGGTCGGCCTGTCCTACCTGTGGCTGACCGACTCCCTCGAACGCTCCGCTGCGGGCCTTGGTGGTGCTGCCGGGGTGTGCTGATCGCCGCGCCAGGCCCGTCCGGGTGAACGCCAGCCCGGGTTGCTTCGTCCACGCACCTCGAAGGCGTCAAGCTGGCCGCGAAATCCCGTACCCCCGAGGAAAGGCCGGTCGATGGCTCGCGCGCTGATCGTGGTGGATGTGCAGAAGGACTTCTGTGAGGGAGGGAGCGTCCCGGTCGGCGGGGGCGCCGACCGGGCCCGGGCGATCGCCGAGCTGGTCCAGGGCCCGGAGCGGGAGGGCTGGGCGCGGGTGGTCGCGACCCGGGACCACCACATCGACCCGGGCCCGCACTTCTCGGCGCGGCCGGACTTCCGGGAGTCCTTCCCGGTGCACTGCGTGGTCGGCAGCGAGGGCGGCGAGTTCCACCCGTCCTTCGCGCCCGCCGTCGACGCGGGCGCGGTGGACGAGGTGTTCTTCAAGGGCGCGCACTCGGCGTCCAAGAGCGGGTTCGAGGGCTTCGCGGCGGACGGCACCCGGCTCGCCGACTGGCTGCGCGGCCAGGGCGTGGACGCGGTGGACGTGGTCGGGATCGCCACCGACCACTGCGTGAAGGCGACGGCGCTGGACGCCGTGAAGGCCGGGTTCGCGACCAGGGTGCTGCTGGACTACACGGCGGGCGTGGCCACCGACACCACGGTCACCGCCCTCGGCGAACTCCGCCAGGCAGGCGTGGACCTGACGGGCACGCCGGTCGTGCTGACCTGATGAGGTTTGCGCGAGAAGTCGGCCCGGCCGACTTCTCGCGCAAGTGTGTTCAGACGTTCGGGATTTCGCCGCCCTTGAGGGCGGTGACGAACGCCGTCCAGGCGTCGGCCGGGAAGACGAGCGCCGGGCCGCTGGGGTCCTTGGAGTCTCGAACGGGGACGATGCCGTCGTTGAGGATCGCGACCTCAACGCAAGCGGATTGTGCGTTGCTGCGGGTGGACTTGAACCACACCGCTCCTGTCAGATCAACCGTGTCCATAACTTCCTGCCACTTCGGAGATCAGCTGCTTCGACGCCTGCTCACTGAGCGCTGTCTCCCAGATGTTCGTGAACGCGGCGTCGTAGCGTTCCACTTCGTTGGGCTTGTCCAGATACAGGTCGCCGGTGAATCCGTCCGCATAGACGGTCGGCGGCTCCGTCTCGGAGCCGTCGCCGTTGAGCGGGAAGCGCAGAATTCCGAACGGGCCTGACAAGACGCCCAGGTGCAGACCCGCGTCGAACGGGACCACCTTGATGGTGACGTTGGGAAGCTCGCTCACCTCCAGCAGGTGGGCGAGCTGTCCCGCCATGACTTTGCCGCCACCGATGGGTCGTCGCAGTATCGCCTCGTTGAGTGCGACGTCGAAGACCGGCGGATCGGTGAACCTGGTGAGAAGCACCTGGCGAGCCGAACGGAGGTGGACTCGTCGTTCGATCTCGTCGTCGTCTTCGTGAGGCTTGCCCGCTCGCATGATCGTGCGTGAGTAGTCCTCGGTCTGCAGCAGACCGGGAACCAACTCGCTCTCATACCAAGCGATCTTCGAAGCCGCTTCTTCGAGCCCGATGAAGAGGTCGAACCCCTCCGGGATCACATCCCCGTAGGCGTGCCACCAACCCCGGGCTTTGGTCTCCTTCGCCAGTCCCATCAGGGCTTCGGTCAGTTCGGCCGGTGCGCCGTAGACCTTGCACATGGCCTCGACATCGAGGCTCCGCAAGGACGTGTGACCGCTCTCGATGCGCCACATCTTCGCTTCCGACCATTCCAGGCTGCGAGCCGCTGCCCGCACCGTGAGTCGCGATCGGTTGCGCAAATCACGCAGGTACCGCCCGAGTTGCCTGCGCGGCACCGTTGATCCAGTGGGCCCTTCCGGCATGGCCTTCCCCTTCCTGGCTTCCAGTATGAAGCACCGTCAGCGCTCGAAATGAAAGCACCCGTGCGCCCGCTTCGCAATGAAAGTCAACCGAACGAGTTACGCCGTTCGAATGCCCCAAAATGAAGTCTTGCAGATTGCGGAGCGTCTTGGGCAGACTACGGGCAGTAGTCCGACTGCTCGCTCACGGCGATCCGACGGGCGGCCACCCGGGCATTTCCATGCCCCTCCCCGGCCGACGCCGCCTGCTGCGAGCCACACCCGGAGGAGGTCCTACCATGCCCGGAACGTTGGAGAAGTGCTCGTGCCGGCTGCACCGGCACCGCAAATCCGCCCCCGCCGCCCGGCGGCTGGTCAGTGACTGCCTCGCCGACCGGCCGGCTGGCATCGGCGAGACCGTCCGGGCGCAGATCGGGGGCGTGCGGTGAGCGACGGGCTCCCCTTCTCCGTGACTGTCGAGATCGTGGGCTTCACCGAGCCCACCACCTTCGCGAGTCTCTTCGATGCCCTTGACATCCTCCGGGTCGGCCTCGCCGTGCTCCCGCTGGACGCCGAACAGGCCGCTTGCCTGGCCGGCCGGTTCGGGCCCTGGGCCGCCGGGGAGATCGCTCACCGGCTGTACCACTTCGGCGCGGTGGGGGCGGTGGCGTTCGTCGGGCTGGATGCCCACCCGATCTACGTGCGGCGGGCGGCGCTTGAGTGACCGGTTGAGACCGCTTGTGTCGGTCCGTCAGCTGTGGTGTGTGAGATTTGTGGTGCAAACGCGACCATTTGTGGCGGGTCGCTGTTAGGGTGCCCATCTGAACGCCAACTCTCCATGATGTGAGCAGTCTTGGAAGAGATGGCGTCGACTCCACCTCCGTAGCCGACACCCGAGGAAGCGCGTGAGACCCGAAGACGTCCCCCGGCTGTTCCAGGAGCTGGCCCGCGAGTTCGCGGACGTGACCGGCATGTCAGTGGCGGCGACCGGTTCGTTGGCCCGTGGCGACCACCGCACCGGTCCCACCGGTGACATCGTCTCCAACCTCGACCTGATCCACGTCGTGGCCGACGGGGCCGACGTGCCGGAGGTCCGGGCCGTGGTGGGGCGGACGATGCGGCGGATCTCCGACACCTTCCGGATCGAGACGACGTCCGTCATAGCCATGCTCCCGGCGTTCCGACTGGCCGGTCACGCCCACTACCGGATCAGCATGCGGCCCGAGTGGTTCTGCGACGGCCTCGGGCTCGGGTCGGAGGCCTTCGACCGTTCCGGCCGCGACGAGGACGACCCGCGCGCGGCGCTGGCCTGGATGATGCAGCCCGTCCCCTACTACCTGGCCAAGGCGACCGTCCTGGACCCGACGACCAACCTCGCCAAGGCCCGCAGGGCGGCGATGCGGCTGGCCGACCGGTTCGACCTGGAGGACATGCGCGAGGGCCTCGACGACCTGCCGGGTTCGCTGCGCACCTTGATCGCCGAGCATGACATCACCCCGCTCGACTCCACCGCCCGCTACCTCGCCGCCCCCACCCACCCCGCCATCGCGCAGCTCGTCCGCGACGCCGTCTTCGTCGAGGGCATGGGCCTGTCGTCCGCCGACTCGATGGTCATCATGCTGCCGTCCGCCCCGAACTGACCCGTACCGGAGAACACCGAATGCCTACCCGGCAGCACGTGGAGATCCTGCCCCCGCACCCGTTGCGGGCCGGCTACGACCGGGCCCTGGAACGAGGCTCGATAGCCGACGCGTTCCAACGGCGCCTGGAGCCCGCCAACTTCACCCCCGGCTACCTCGGGGCCCTGACCGAGCGGGTCGAACAGGCCCTGGGCCAGGACCGGGGGGACGAGACCATGCGGTGGCGCCTGGCCTTCCTCCTGCTCCAGAACAACGCCACCGCGGCCGCCGTCGAACGGGCCGAGGAACTGCTCGCCGGCGCCACCCTCCCGCAGGCCGTCCGCCTGGCCCGGCTGGTGGCCGGGATCCGCAGCAGGGCCGACCGGCCGCGTACCGGCCGCCGCGTCCGGCGGGTCAACTGGTCGATCAACAACCGCTGTCCGATGTCCTGCCAGGGCTGCTACAACCCGTTCGCGGCGGAGCAGATCGACCTCGACCAGGCCAGGCGGATCGTCGGGAAGCTGGCCGCGCACGGGACCACCGACCTGGTCCTGGCCGGCGGCGACCCGCTGCTGTGGCCGCCGGTCTTCGACGTGGTCGACGACGCCATCGCCAGCGGTCTCAAGGTCGGCCTCGACACCACCGGCTACACGCTCACCGCCGAGAAGCTCTCCCGGCTCCACGGCCTGTCCTCGCTGCGGCTGCCACTGGACGCCGTCACGCCGGAGGTGCAACGCGCCTTCCGCCGGAGCCCGGACGACAGGCTCCTCGACGCGCTGCTGGAGTCGCTCGCCCTGTGCGACGCCGAGGGCTTCGACCGGGTGCGGGTGCACACGGTGGCGAGTGCCGAGAACCTCCACCAACTGCCGGAGCTCGCCGCGGAGGTGCTGTCCCACCCGTCGGTCGCCCAGTGGGTGATCTTCCAGTGGTGGGGCCGGCGGGCCTCGCCGGCCACGGTGCGCAGGCTCGGCGTGGCGGTGGAGGAGGTCCGCGCGGTCGTCGACGGGATCCGGCGCGACCACCCCGGCCGGGAGATCCACCTCGCGGAGAGCAGCGAGCGGGAGCTGCTGAACTGGATGATCCAGTCGAGCGGGCAGGTGGTCACCTTCGGGTCGGGTGCGGAGGAGGAGTTCATCCTGGGCAACCTCCTGACCGACGAGGTCGAGGAGATCCTGACCCATCCGATCCTGGACTTCGAGGCCATGGCGCGGGGGATCCCGGTCACCCCGGGGACCGTGTTCGGCGCTCCGGACGCCGCGCGGGGATAACAGAACGGTTTCGGAGCCCACCCTCCCCACGCCCAGGTCTTGACGGCGCGGGGAGGGTGGGCGTTTGCTGTGACCCGCCCGTTCGAACCTGTTTGGTTCTGGTCTGTTTTGTGTATTTGAACGTTCAAAACCCCCTCCTCCTTGCCTCGCCACACCCTTCCTGTCTCAACCCTTCCTCGCCACCCCTCAGAGAGGAATGCAATGTCACACCTTTCCCGTCGTGATCTGCTCCGAGCCTCAGGAGCGGGCCTGCTGGCCCTGACCGCCGGCGGCACGCTCGCAGCCTGCGGCGACTCCGGCTCCGGGGGCGCCTCGGGCGGGGACGCCGACAGCGGCAACATCACCGTCTGGTCCTGGGCCACGGCCGCCGAAGCCCTGCGCGGGATCGTCCCGGCCTTCGAGAAGGACAACCCGGGGATCAAGGTCGACGTCCAGGACATCGGCGAACCGGCCATCTGGGACAAGATCACCGTCGGCCTGGCGGCCGGCGGCCAGGGCCTCGGCGACGTGCTGCACATCGGCTGCGACTACCTGCCCGGATACCTGGAGAAGTTCCCCGGCGGCCTGGCCGACCTCTCCGCGCTCGGCGCCGACGCGCACAAGGACAAGTTCGCCAAGGGCCTGTGGCCCGTCGTCAGCGGCAAGGACGGCCACGCCTACGCGCTGCCCTGGGAGGTCAACCCGCTCGGCTTCTTCTACCGCAAGGACTACTTCGACAAGGCGGGCATCGACCCCGAGTCCCTCGCCACCTGGGACGACCTGCTCGCCGTGGCCGACCGCTTCAAGGCCGCCAACCCCGGCGTCGCCCTGATCGGCATCAACAGGGCCGCCAACCCCACCCCCGACCTGGACTTCGTCCAGGGCCTGATGCAGTTGCAGGGCGCCTTCTACTTCGACCTCCAGGGCAAGATCACCGTCGGCTCGGAGCCGGCCGTGCGCGCCCTGACCATCGTCAAGCGGCTGGACGAGGCCGGGCTGATCGGCGACACCCCCGGCGTCCAGAGCTGGCCGCCCGTGATGAAGGCCGGCAAGCTCGGGGTGGCCGCGATGCCCGCCTGGGTCGCGCACTACCTGGAGAAGAAGATCCCCGACCAGAGCGGCAACTGGCGTCTCGCCAAGCCCCCGGCGGTCACCCCCGGCGGCAAGCGCACCGCCCTGGTCAACTCCACCCACCTGGCCGTCGCCGCCTCCAGCCCACGCCGCCGCGCCGCCTGGAAGTTCGTCGAGTACACGGTCACCCGCCCGGCCTCGGTGAACGCCATGTTCAACGCGGGCGGCGTCTTCCCGGCCCTCACCGAGGCCTACACCGACCCGCTGTACGCCGCGCCGAGCGCCTACTACGGCGGGCAGCCGGTGCTCAGGACCTTCGCCGACCTCGCCATCGAGGGCGGCTACCCCACCAACTACTCCGGTGACTACGCCCGCGCCCTCAAGCTCGTCAGCGACGCCCAGGTCAAGGTCCTCCTCAAGGGCGCCGACCCGGCCGCCGTCCTCCAGGACGCCGCCAAGCAGCTCGCCCAGCAGACCGGGCGCGGTATCGCATGAGTGCCGCCAGCCCGCCCGCCGCCCTCACCAGGAGGTCCGCAGCGCCGCGCCGGTCCCGCCGGCGGCGCGCCGCCGTACCGTACCTGCTGCTCGCCCCCGCCCTGCTGACCTTCGGCGTGTTCAAGGCCTACCCGGTCGTCGAGTCGCTGCTGCTGTCCTTCACCACCGGCTCCGGCGCGGCCACCCGCGACGCCGGCCTCGCCAACTACCGGCGCCTGCTGGACGACCCGCTGTTCTGGACGGCCCTGTCCAACACCGGCGAGATCCTCGTCATGCAGGTCCCGCTGATGCTCGGACTGGCCCTGCTGATGGCCGTCGGCATCAACTCCGCGCTGGTGCGCTGGCGCACGGTGTGGCGGCTCGGCGTCTTCATGCCCTCCGTCACCGGTCTGGTCGCCACCGGCGTGATCTTCGCCTACCTGCTCAAGACCGACGACGGCGCGGTCAACTGGGTGCTGAACGCCGTCGGCCTGCCCTCCGTCGACTGGATGGGCCAGCCCGTCTGGGCCCGGACGGCCGTCGTCGTGGTGCTCACCTGGCACTACACCGGATACAACGCCGTCATCTACCTCGCCGGACTCCAGTCCATTCCACGGGAGTTGTACGAGGCCGCGATGGTCGACGGCGCCGGACCGATCCGCCGCTTCACCTCCGTCACCGTCCCCGCGCTGCGCCCGGTGCTGCTGTTCACGGTCGTGCTCTCGACCATCGGCACGCTCCAACTCTTCGACGAGCCGTACGTGCTGACCGGTGGCGGGCCGGACAACGCCACCCTGACCGTCTCCATGTACCTGTACCAGAACGGCTTCCGGTACTACGACTTCGGCTATGCCTCCGCCATCGCCTACGCGCTCACCCTGCTCGTGACGGTGCTCGGCGCCGTCCAGATGCGCCTGATGGGAGACCGCGACAAGTGACCTCCAAGAGTGAGACCTCCAAGAGTGAGACCGCCAAGCGCGAGACTCCGGAGCGCGAGACCTCCAAGAGTCAGGCCTCCGAGCGCGTGAACCCCCTCAAGAGGCTGCGCGGCTGGCCGCTGACCTTCCTCCTCGCCGGCATCACCGGGCTGTCGATCGCCCCCTTCTACTGGCTGGTGGTCGCCTCCACCCGCAAGGACACCGAGGTCTTCGACTGGCCGCCCAAGCTGCTGCCCGGCGGGAGCCTCGGCGAGAACCTGAGCCACCTGGAGCAGAAGATCGGCCTGCTCAGGGTGGTCGGGAACTCCCTGCTGGTGGCGGGGGTCCAGACGCTGGGCGCCCTCGTCGTGGCGCTGCTCGCGGGCTACGCCTTCGCCAAGTTCCGCTTCCGCGGCCGGACCCTGCTGTTCGCCCTGCTGTTCTCCACCCTCGTGGTGCCCGAACAGGTCACGCTGGTGCCGCTGTTCAAGATGATGACGAACTTCGGCCTGCTGGACACCTACCAGGCGCTGATCCTGCCCGGCCTGTGCGTGCCCTTCGCGATCTTCCTGATGCGGCAGTCGCTGAGCAGCCTGCCGGACGAACTCCTGGACGCAGCCCGGGTCGACGGCGCGGGCGAGTTCCGGGTGCTGTTCAGCGTGGTGGTGCCGGTCATGAGGCCCGTGCTGGCCGCCCTCTCGATCTTCCTCTTCCTCGGCTCCTGGAACCAGTTCGTCTGGCCGCTGATCGCTCTGCGCAGCCCCGCGATGCACACCCTGCCCGTCGCCCTCGCGACCCTGCACGGCAACAAGAGCAACACCGACTACGGCGCGATCCTCTCCGGCACCGCGCTGTCCACCCTGCCGATGATGGTCCTCTTCCTGGTCCTCCAGCGGCAGTTCATCTCCGGCCTGCTGGCCGGCGCCACGAAGGGCTGAACATGACCGAGATCTGGGAACCGCACGCCCCCGCCGTCGCCGGCGGCCTGCGTCCGCTCTACGCCGAGGGTCTGGACCTGCGGGTCAGCGGGAACGCGAGCGCCCGCGGGGCGGGCGACGGAATCGTCGAGGTGACCGCCGAGGGGGAGGGCGACGTCCGGATCGAGTGGCGGGTGCCGTGCGTGGACGCCACCGCGTTCTGGACGCCCGAGCCGCGCGGCACCGGCCGGCTGCCCGCCGCGTGGAGCGCCCCGCGCCGCACCGGACTGGCCGACGGCGCCCCGATCGCCGCCCTGATCGGCACCGGCGACCTCGCGATCTGCGCCTTCGCCGCCGAGCGCGCCGACGTCCTGGCCGGCGCCGGAGTGCTGGAGGAGACCGGCGAGTTCCGCTTCTGGGCCCAGGCCGCCGGCCGGCTGACCGTCCGCATCGACACCTCCCGCCGGCACTTCGCCCGCTGCCTGGCCGACCTCGCCGCCTGGTGGTGGGCCGGCCGCGCGGCCGACATCCCTGCCATCCCCGAGGCCGCCCGCCGCCCCGCCTACTCCACCTGGTACTCGATGCACCAGGACGTCTCGCCGAAGGCCGTCGAGACCCAGGCCGCGCTCGGCAAGGAGCTCGGCATGGACGTCATCATCGTCGACGACGGCTGGATGACCGCCGACCGCACCCGCGGCTACGCGCACTGCGGCGACTGGGAGCCGGTCTCGCTGCCCGACACCGCCGCCCACGTGCAGCGCGTCCACGACCTCGGCGTGCAGTACCTGCTCTGGTACGCGCTGCCGTTCATCGGCAAGGACAGCGCCGCCTTCGAGGCGATCGGCCGTTACGCGCTCGCCGACGCCGCCCACCTGGGCGCGATCGTCGCCGACCCGCGCTACCCCGAGGTCCGCGCGTTCCTGGCCGGCCGGCTCGCCCGCGCCGTCGAGGAGTGGGGCATGGACGGGCTGAAGGTCGACTTCGTCGACTGGTTCGCCCGCGCCGACGCGCCGGAGGCCGGGCCCGAGGCCGACTGCGCCACCGTGGACGAGGGCGTCGAGCGGCTGCTCGCCGCGATCCGCGGCCGGATCACCGCGGTCAAGCCGGGGGCGATGATCGAGCACCGCCAGCCGTACGTCAGCCCCGGCCTGTGGCCGTACGTCACCATGGTCCGCGCCACCGACTGCCCGCTCAGCCCGCAGGAGAACCGGCAGCGCACCATCGACGTGCGGCTCGCCGCCGGGCCCGTCCCGGTCCACGCCGACATGCTGATGTGGCACCCGGCCGAGCCGCCCGAGCAGATCGCCTGCCACCTGATCAACGTGCTGTTCTCGGTGCCGCAGGTCTCCGTCGACCTCGCCGCGCAGAGCCCCGGGCAGCGCGAGGCGATCGCCTTCTGGCTCGGCGTCTTCCGCGAGCACGTCGCCACCCTGCAGCTCGGCGAGCTGCGCCCGGCCCGGCCTGACCTCGGCTACCCGATGGTGACGGCCGTCGGCGGCGGCACCGTCGCGGTGGCCCGCTACGCCGCGCTGCCGGTGGACGTCTCCGGTGCGCACTGGCGCACCCTGCTGGTCGCCAACGCCGACGCCGACCCGGACGTCCGGCTCACCGGCGGCGACGGGACGGCCGAGGCCACCGTGCAGGACGCCCGAGGGCGTATCGTCCGGCAGGGCGAGGTCGAGCTCGACCGGGCGGGCGGCATCACCGTGCCGCGCGGTGGGCTGCTGACCCTGCGCCGTCCGTAGAGCCGAGCGGTAGAACCGAGCACCCGTCAGACCCGAGCAGCCGTCCTGGAGCCTCCGATGCCCGAGGGAACACCCCGACCGCGCCGCGGCGCCACCACCATCGAGGAGGTGGCCCGCGCGGCCGGGGTGTCCCGGCAGACCATCTCCAACGCGCTCAACGCCCCCCAGCGGGTCCGCCCGGACACGCTGGCCCGGGTGACCGCGGCGATCCGCGAACTCGGCTACCAGCCCGACCAGTCGGCGCGCTCGCTGCGCAGCGGCGCCCGGCGCACCCTCGGCTACCTCGCACCGGTGGACGACCCGTTCGACCCGAACCCGCTGATGGCCGGCTTCCTGGAGGCGCTGGTCGACGCGGCGGGGGCGCAGGGGCAGCGGGTGCTGCTCTTCCGTCCGGGGCAGGGCTTGGCTCAGGACGCGGCCCAGGGTGGGGCTCAGGATGCGGCCGGCCCGCTGGCGGCCATCGACGAACTGGTGGCCGCCCGGCAGGTCGACGGGCTGGTGCTGGCGGACGTGCTGGGCGACGACCCCCGGATCGGGCACGTCGTCCGGGCCGGCCTCCCGTTCGTCACCTTCGGACGGACCGGCCCGGGGCAGCCCCAGCACTGGGTCGACATCGCCAACGACACGGCGATGGCCGTGGTGGTACGGCACCTGGCGGCGCTCGGCCACCGCCGGATCGGGTACGTCGGCCGCGCCGAGGACCTGCCGTGGATGGCCGCCCGGCGGGCGGGCTTCCTCGCCGAGGCGGCCCGCCTGGGCCTGTCCGCGGTGACGGCGGCGCGGCCGGACGTCGCGGCCGTGCGGGAACTGCTGCGCGGGCCCGAGCGGCCGACCGCCTTCGCGGCGGGCAGCGACCTGCTGGCGCTGGACGTCTACGAGGCGGTCCGGGCGGAGGGATTGGCGGTCGGGCCGGTGGGGGTGGCGGTCACCGGCTTCCACGACACGCCGCTCTGCCGCCACCTGCACCCGGCGCTGACCTCGGTGCGGCTCCCGCTGCGGACGATCGCCGCCGCCCTGGTGGAGCGGCTGCTCGGCCAGGTGCGCGGGGAGGCGCCGCCGGCGGGCGGGCTGGAGCTGGCCGCCGAGCTGGTGGTGCGGGCGAGTTCCCGGACGGGTCCGTAGGGCCTCTGTCAGGCTTGGTGGCCCTGCTCCCCGGTCGGCGCGACGATCAGCTCGCCGACCAACTGGGCTGCCGCCGCGCGGTGTTCGGCCGCCAGCGCGTCGTCGGTGACCAGCACGTCCAGTTGCTCCAGTGCGGCGAAGGAGGCCAGGCCGACCGCGTTCCACTTGGTGTGGTCGGCCACCACGACGACCCGGCGGGCGGACTGGAGGAAGGTCCGGTTGGTCTCCGCCTCGGCCAGGTTCGGGGTGGTCAGCCCGGTCTCGGCCGAGAGGCCGTGGCAGCCCATGACCAGCACGTTGACGTGCAGCGAGCGGATCGCCTGGTCGGCGACCGGCCCGACCAGCGCGTCGGAGGGCGTGCGGACGCCGCCGGTGCGGATCACCGTCGCGGTGGCGGGGGTGCCGTCCTCGTCGGGTTCCTCCAGCAGCTCCGCGATCCGCAGCGAGTTGGTGACCACGGTGAGGCCCTCGACGGCGCGCAGCTGCCGGGCGACCGCGAAGGTGGTCGTCCCGGCGGCCAGTCCGACCGCCGAGCCGGGCGGCACCAGGGCGGCGGCGGCCCGGGCGATGGCCTCCTTGGCGGGCAGCTGCCAGTTGGCCTTGGTCTCGAACCCGGGCTCGCCGCTGGCCGCCGCCTCCGTCCGCACCGCCCCGCCGTGCACCTTGTGCACCAGCCCGCGGCGGGCCAGCGCGTCCAGGTCGCGGCGGATGGTCATGTCGGACACCCCGAGATCCCGGACCAGTTCGGTCACCCGGACGCCGCCGCGCGCGCGGACCCGCTCCAGGATCAGCACGCGGCGCTGTCCGGCGAGCGGTTGGGCGCTGTCAGCCATCGGGGGGCTCCTCGGGTCGGTGTGGTCCGCGTGACCGGCCGTCTGTCCGTCCGGCCGTCCGGCGGGCCACGGTCACCGCCATCATGGCAGGCGCGGACCCCTTCCGGGCAGCCAGGCCTGATGGATAATGTTGGATATTGTTGTTTCGTGTCGGATAGAGGGAAGAAGGCCATGGCCGGGACCCTGACCCAGCCCACCGCCAAGACCGTGACCACACTCGCGGACGGGCGACAGCTGATCTACTACGACAGCGGCGAGGCCGTCCCCCGGGACGCCGTCGACCTGCGCCCGCTCGACCCGCCCGCCCACGGCTCCGAGGTCCGGCTCGACCCGGCCACCGGAGCCTGGGTCACCGTCGCCGCGCACCGCCAGGCCCGCACCTACCAGCCCCCCGCCGAAGAGTGCCCGCTCTGCCCCTCCCGGGGCGGCCGGTACAGCGAGATCCCCGCCGACGACTACCAGGTGGCCGTCTTCGAGAACCGCTTCCCCTCGCTGGCCGGCCCCGCGGCGGCGCTGGAAGTTGCCGACGGACTGCGGGTCAGCGGCCCCGGCGCCGGGCGCTGCGAGGTGGTCTGCTTCACCGCCGACCACGACGCCTCCTTCGCCGACCTCGACGAACGGCGGGCCCGCCTCGTCCTCGACGCCTGGACCGACCGCACCGCCGAACTCGCCGCCCTCCCCGGCGTCCGGCAGGTCTACTGCTTCGAGAACCGGGGCGCCGAGATCGGCGTCACCCTCGCCCACCCGCACGGCCAGATCTACGCCTTCCCCTTCACCACCCCGCGCACCGCCCGGATGGCCGAGCGCGCGGCCGAACACCGCGCCGCCACCGGCCGCAGCCTCTTCGACGACCTGCTCGCCGCCGAACGCGCCGACGGCGCCCGGGTCGTGCTCGCCGGAGAGCACTGGACGGCCTTCGTCCCCTTCGCCGCCCGCTGGCCGTACGAGGTGCACCTCTACCCGCACCGCCGGGTCGCCGACCTGACCGGCCTCGACGAGCCGCAACGCGCCGAATTCCCGCGCCTCTACCTGGAGTTGCTGCGCCGCTTCGACCGCCTCTTCGGCGCCGGCCGCACCCCGTACATCTCCGCCTGGCACCAGGCGCCCGTCGGCCAGGAGGACGAACTCGCGCTCCACCTGGAGCTGTTCACCATCCGGCGCGCCGCCGACAAGCTCAAGTTCCTGGCCGGGGTGGAATCCGGCATGGACGCCTTCGTCAACGACATCACCCCCGAGGACGCGGCCCGCCGGCTGCGGGAGGTAGCCCCGTGAACACGCCCGTGAACGCCACTGCGAACACCCCCGCAGACACCTTCGAGGAGCTCCACGGCCACGCCCCCGAGGGGGAGTGGGCCGCCCCCGGCCGGGTCAACCTGATCGGCGAACACACCGACTACAACCTCGGGTTCGTGCTGCCGATCGCCCTCCCGCAGGCCGTCCGCGCCCAGGCCCGGCGCCGCGACGACGGCCGGCTGCGGCTCTGGTCCGCCCAGGGCGACGGAGTGGTCGCCGACCTGGCCGTCGCGGACCTGGCCCCGGGCTCGGTGCCCGGCTGGGCGGCCTTTCCGGCCGCCGTGGTGTGGGCGCTGCGCGAGGCCGGGCACCCCGTCGGCGGCGCCGAGTTCCGGCTGGAGAGCGACGTGCCCGGTGGCGCCGGGCTGTCCTCCTCGGCCGCCCTGGAATGCGTCGTCGCGATCGCGTACAACGACCTGTACGGGCTGGGGCTGTCCGCCCCCGAACTCGCCCTGATCGCACAGCGGGCCGAGAACGACTTCGTCGGCGTCCCCTGCGGGATCATGGACCAGATGGCCTCGATGTGCTGCCGCCCGGACGCCGCCCTGCACCTTGACAGCCGGGACCTGACGATGCGGCAGGTGCCGCTGGACCTCGCCGGCGCCGGCCTCGCCCTGCTGGTCCTCGACACCCGGGTCAAGCACGACCTCGGCGACGGCGCCTACGCCGCCCTGCGGGCCGGCTGCGAGCGGGCGGCCGCGCTGCTCGGACTGCCCGCGCTGCGCGAGCTGACGCCCGCCGCCCTGCCGGCCGCCCTGCCCCGACTCCCTGAGGAGCTGCGGCCGTTGGTGCGCCACGTGGTCACCGAGAACGAGCGCGTCGCGGCCGCCGTCGCCCACCTGGATGCCGGTCGGCCCGCCGCGCTCGGCCCGATCCTCACCGCCGGCCACGCCTCGCTGCGCGACGACTACCGGGTCTCCTGCCCCGAGACCGACCTCGCCGTCGAGGCCGCCCTCGCCGCCGGCGCCCACGGCGCGCGGATGACCGGCGGCGGCTTCGGCGGCTCGGTGATCGCCCTCGTCGACGCACCGGCCGCCGACGCCGTCGCCGCCGCCGTCACCACCGCGTTCCGCGCGGCCGGCTACGCCGCCCCGCGCACCCTCACCGCCGTCCCGGCCGAGGGGGCCCGCCGCACGGGCTGACCGGGCCCGTCGGGGTCGGCGCGGGTCACGGCTTCCCGGGGTCGCGCCTTCCCGGGGTCACGCCTTGTGGTCCGCCGGGCGCTCCGGAGAAGCCTCCGCGAGCGCCCGGGTGACGGCCTCCACCCCGGCGCGCAGCCCGTACACCGGCGTGCCCGGCTGCTGCCGCCAGGACTCGTCGATCCCGCCCGCGTCCACCGTGTCGAAGCCCAGCTCGTCGATCAGCGCCCGCACCACGCGCTTGGCCGCCTCGTCGTCCGCCGCCACCGGCACGGCGATCCGCTCGGGATCGCCCTCCGGCCGCGGCCGCTCCAGCAGGTCCTGCGCGTAGGTGCCGTTGAACGCCTTCACCACGGGGTGGCCGAGGTGCCGCTCCGTCCACCGGCTCTCGGTCAGGCCGTCGTCCTCGATCTCGTCGATCCGGCCGTCGCGCTGCTGCGGGTAGTAGTTGCCGGTGTCGATCACCGCCGCGCCCGCGGCCGCGCCGTCCAGCAGCCCGGCCGGCAGGTCCGGCACGTTCTTCAGCGGCACCGTCACCACCACGACCTGTGCCCCGCGCGCCGCCTCGGTGGCCGGCACGGCCGTCGCGCCCGTCTCCTCGGCCAGGGCGGCCAGCGACTGCGGACCGCGCGAGTTGGCCACCGAGACGTCGTGCCCGAGCGCCGTCAGCCGTCGGGTCAGGTTGCCGCCGATGTTGCCCGCACCGATGATGCCGATCTTCATGTCAGACCCCTGTTCGCGAGTGTCACACGCTTGTCGTCCTGCCCCAACCACCCGGTGGCGCCGTCGATTCCCGGTGCAGGGTGGTTCTTCCGGACCCAGGGTCGGGCCGGGCCTGGCCCCGGCTCCACGGCCGTCGGGAGAGTGGGTGTCATGACCGACAACGCCCCGTCCGACAACGCCATGACCCGGGATCCCGTCGACCCCCGGGAATTCGCCGACCGCACCGTCCTGATCACCGGCGGCACCAGCGGCATGGGCCTCGCCACCGCCCGCCGCCTCCTCGCCGCGGGCGCCCAGGTGGTCATCACCGGCCGTGACGACGCCCGGCTCGCCCGCGCCGCCGAACGGCTCGACGGCGGCGACCGGCTGCTCGCCGTCCGCGCCGACGTCGCCGTCCCGGCCGACCTCGCCCGGCTCGTCGCCACCGTCCGGGAGCGCCACGGCACGCTCGACGGCGTCTTCGCCAACGCGGGCGTCGGCGTCTTCCAGCCCGCCGCCGACGTCACCGAGGGCGACTTCGACCACACCGTCGACGTCAACTTCAAGGGCGTGTTCTTCACCGTTCAGCACGCCCTGCCCCTCCTGGAGGCGGCCGGCGGCGGCTCCGTCGTGCTCAACGCCTCCTGGACCCCGCACCGCGGCCTGCCCGACGCCCCCGTCTACGCCGCGACCAAGGCGGCCGTCCTCAGCCTGGCCCGCACCCTCGGCAGCGGCCTCGCCGCGCGCGGCATCCGGGTCAACTCCGTCAGCCCCGGCTACATCGCCACCGAGATGTTCCACGCGGTCATCCCCGACCCGGCCGCCCACGAGCCGATCCGCGCCCGCATCCCGCTCGGCCGCCTGGGCCGGGCCGAGGACGTCGCCGAAACCGTCGCCTTCCTGCTCTCCGACCGGTCCTCCTACATCACGTCCCAGGACATCGTCGTCGACGGCGGCCTGGTGCCCGCCGTCCAGGCCGTCGCGGGCTGACGTCCGGCTTGATCCCCGGCTGGTCCCCGGCCGCGTGCGGTGCCGGCGGTGCCTGGTCCTGGCAGGGCCAGGCACCGCCGCCCGCCTCTGGGTGAGAATCATCCCTATGAACCCGACCAGTGCCCTGAGCGAGTTCCTCCGCACCCGCCGCGCCCAGCTGCGGCCCGAGGACGTCGACCTGCCCGACTACGGCGGCCGCCGCCGGGTCGCCGGGCTCCGCCGCGAGGAGCTCGCCCACCTCGCCGGGGTCAGCGTCGACTACTACACCCGCCTCGAACAGGGCCGTGTCGGCAACCCCTCCGAAGCCGTCCTCGACGCCGTCGCCCGCGCCCTGCAACTCGCCCCCGACGAGTCCGGCCACCTCCACCGCCTCGCCCGCCCCACCCGCCGTGCGCCCCGCCGCCGCACCGCCCCGCAGCAGCCCCGCCCGTCCCTGCTGCGCCTGCTCGACCAGCTCGACCACGTCCCGGCCCTGGTGATGGGCCACCGGATGGACGTCCTGGCCTGGAACCGCGCGGCCGTCGCGCTGTTCGGCGACTACGGCGCCCTGCCGGTCGAGGACCGCAACATCGCCCGCTGCACCTTCCTCGACCCCGCCTCGCGCGAGCTCTACGGCGACTGGACGGCCTGCGCCCGCGAGAACGTCGCCTTCCTCCACCTGGAGGCGGGCCGCCGCCCCCACGACCCCCTCCTCGCCGAACTCGTCGGCCAACTCTGCGTCCACAGCGAGGAGTTCCGCCACCTCTGGGCCGAACACCCGGTCGCCGACAAGACCTCCGGCCGCAAGCTCTTCCACCACCCCATCGCCGGCCCCCTCGACCTCGCCTACGACACCCTCCGCCCCGCCGACGACCCCGACCAGGCCCTCGTCACCTACACCGCCGACCCGCACACCCCGTCGGACGACGCGCTGCGCCTCCTGCTCTCCTGGTCGGCGTCGGCGTCGGCGACCCGCTGAGCGGCCTGCTCCGACGGCCGCCTGCCTGAATGGCACGAGATCTTGAGCGCAAAAAGACCGGCCGTAGGCCCTCGCGGGGGTCGAGGGCCTACGACCGGGGTTCAGGGGAGGGGTGTCAGTCGAGGTCGTCGCCGAAGTCGGGGCGGACGCCCTTGGCGAACTGGATCTCGTCGTTGCTGGTGCCGGCCGCGACCATCGGCCAGACCATGGCG
>NZ_JBHXML010000066.1:0-62348 GCF_042720345.1 Kitasatospora sp. NPDC058478
TCGCCGCCCAGGCGGAGCTCGCCCTCGCCAACCTGCGCACCGCGCTCGCCGGGGTCGGCCTCGGCTTCGAGCACGTGGTCCGGCTCGGCTCGTACATCGTCGACCACGACCCGCAGAAGCTGGCCGTCCTCGGCAAGGCCCTGGCCGGGGCCTGGGGCGACCGGCTGCCCGCGCAGACGCTCAGCGGGGTCGCCTCGCTCGCCCTGCCGGGGATGCTCTTCGAGATCGATGCGGTCGCCGTCCGGCCGACGGCGGGGGCAGCGGGCTGACCCACCCACGCGCAGGGGTCCCACCGGCCGGTGGGACCCCTCGCCGTACCGCCGCCGTCCGAGCCGGCGCGGACCGCTCACACGGCCCGGGCCGCCGCGCACAGCCGTCGTTCCACGGTGTCGGGGCCGCGGCTTGAGGAACAGCACCCGCAGGAACGGGCCCTCGTCGGTGGCGGCCGTGTCGAGGATCCGGAGCAGGGTCGGATGCCGAGCCAACCGCGGTAGCCCACGCGGGTTCGAGTGCGATCTCGTCCAGGAATCTCGGAACCTGCGCGCTTCGGCCCGTACGGACAGCAAGGGATGGCGCGGCGCGTCCGCCAGAGGCCATTAGTCCGTTTGACGTAGCATTCCGTTCGACGGACTATTGGGGTCTGCGCGAGAGGATGCTCATGCCGTTCACCCTGGCCCACCCCGCGGCTGTACTGCCGTTGCTGCGGAGGCCCTTCAGCCGGGCCGCGCTGGTCGCCGGAGCCGTCGCACCGGACCTGCCCTACTTCGTCGTCACCACGGGACTGCCCGTCAGCGCGCAGTCCTGGTACGAACCCTTCGTCAACGCCACGACCTCGCACAGCGCCCCGGGCGCCGTCACCGTCGCCCTGCCGTACGCCCTCGCCCTGTGGGCGCTGCTCCGCGCAGGCCATCGCCCGCTGGCGTCCCTGCTGCCGGTGCCGACGCCCGTCACTTCGTCGCGGCGGCTCCGCACTGCCGGCGCGCCGGCGCGGCGAGCCGGGTGGATCGTGCTGTCCGCCCTGATCGGCATCGCCACGCACCTGGTCTGGGACGCCTTCACCCACTTCGACGGCTTCGTGGTCACCCGTACGCCCTGGCTCAACTCCACGCTGGTGGGCAGCCTCACCTGGGCGCGGGCGTTGCAGCACGCGAGCACGATCGGCGGGCTGGCCACCATCGCGGTGTACGGGTGGCCGAGGCGGGCCCGCCTCCTCGCCGGTGAGGGCCGCACGAAGCCCGGCAGCGCGCTCCGGCGCCCCGTCCTCCTCGCCATGGCCCTGGTCGCGGTCGTCGGAGCCGTCGCCCACGCCTGGCGGTGGCTCGCCGGCCCGGAGGCGGCGACCGACGGGCTCCCGCTGGGCGCCGTGATCGAAGGGGTGCTGTCCGACGCGGCGAAGGGCGTGGGCGCCGGCCTGATCGGCAGCCTGACCCTGTACGTCCTCATGTGGTGGAGTCGGCGCGCCCTCACGGCAACCCGCCTTTGCAGGGTCAGAGTTGACACAGTATGCCTGGGCCCGCAGGGAGAACGCGGGTCCGTTCACCGACAATCGGAACACCAGGCAGAGGCTGATGGCCGGTTCGGCACCCGGCCAACCGGATGAGGGGAACACGTGCGTCCAGATCATGATCAGGATTCGCTGAGCTTCGCGTTGCTCGGCACGCTGCGGGTCCGGCGCGCCGGCACGGACCTGCACCTCGGCGGCCCGCAGCAGCGGTCGGTGCTGGCCGCCCTGCTGCTGCGCCCGAACACGGTCGTGACGGTCGACGAGCTGATCGCCGACCTCTGGGGAGACCAGCCGCCCGGTGCGCCCGACACCACCTTGCGCACCTACGTGTGGCAGCTGCGGAATCTGCTAGAGCCCTTGCGCACGGCGCCCACGGTGCTGATCTCCCGAACGGGCGGCTACCGTCTGGCCGTCGAGCCGGACCGCGTGGATGTGTGGCAGGTCAAGCGCTTGCAGGAGCTGGCCGGAACGTGCGCCGCCGAGCGGCCGCAGGACGCCCGGAACGCACTGGGAGAAGCCCTGACCCAGTGGCGCGGGGAGCCGCTCGCCGGCCTGCCGGGGCCGCTCATGTGCCGCGAGCGGGAAAGGCTTTCGAGGCTGCGCCTCACCCTCTTGGAGGAGCGCCTCGCCCTCGACGTAGCCCTTGACGTAGCCCTCGACGTAGCCCCTGACGTAGCCCTCGACGCGGCGCTCGACGTTCCCTCCGGCTACCTGCCGGAGCTGGAGCAGCTGGCCGGTGACCACCCGCTCCACGAGCGCCTACAGGAACTGCTCATCCGCGCGCTGCACCGGCAAGGCCGCACGTCCGAGGCGCGCGCGGTCTACGACGCGCTCCGATTACGGCTGGTGGAGCAGCTGGGGATCGAACCGGCGCCCGTGCTCACGGAGTTGTGTCACGATCTCGGTGTGGATGCCGCCATGCGATCGAGGACCGGTGCACCCGGTCCGGACTTACGCCCAGACGTACCGTTACCGCCCGAGTCGGCCGACCGCCGGGCCGGCAGCGCGGTCGACCGAGACGCCGACTGTGGCGCCGACAGTGCGGCCGATCGCGAAAACCTGGACCAACTTCCGCCGGTGTTACCACAGTTCATCGGACGTCAGGAGCACGTCGCCCGGATCGGGCAAGCGCTGACCGGGCGAGCACTGACCGGGCGAGCACTGACCGGGCAAGCACCGACCGGACGGACCAGCCCCGCACTGCGACTGGTGACCGTGACCGGGATGGCCGGGGTGGGGAAGACGACCCTCGCGGTGCGAGCCGCCCACACCGTGCGCCCGGACTTCCCGGACGGCCGGCTGTACGCGGATCTGCGCGGCGCCGACCTGGTGCCCGCGAACGCGTCCGACATCCTGGCGGACTTCCTGACAACGCTTGGCGTGCGGGCGGCAGTTGTGCCCAAGGACCTCGAAAGCAGGGCGGCACTGTTCCGGACCGCCAGCGCGGGACGACGGCTGCTCATCCTCCTGGACAACGCACGCGACGAGGCCCAGATCCAGCCGTTGCTGCCCGGCTCGTCGGACTGCGCGGTCATCGTCACCAGCCGCACGGTGCTCACCAGCGTGCCGTCGGTCCTGCACGTCGCGCTGGACGTGTTCAGCGAGCCCGAGGCGATCGGCCTGCTCGACTCGGTCATCGGTGCGGCACGCCGGTCCGAACAGGGCCCCCAGGCCAGGATGCTGGTCGATGCCTGTGGCCGGCTCCCGCTGGCCGTACGGATCGCCGCGGCCCGGCTCGCCGCCACCCCGGACCAGCCGATCGCCGAGCTCGTCCGGAGCCTGGCCGACGACCGCGAGGGCATCGACGCCCTCCGCACGGGCGACCTGGCGATCGAGCAGGTCTTCGAGCTCAGCTACCGGCTGCTCCCACCACCCCTGGCCACGGCGTTCCGGATGCTCTCCTGGGCGGAGCCCGACCTCGGTCTGGCATCGGCAGCCGCAGTCCTGGGCCTGGCGGAGTACCAGGCGGAGCGGCTCGCGGAGTCGCTGGTGGACCAGGCGCTGCTGGAGTCGATGGGCGCCGGGCGCTACCGCTACCACGACCTGGTGCGCGCCTTCGCCCGCCGGGCGTCGCTGCGGACCGGCGACCACGAACGGGCCGGCGCCCAGCAGCGGCTGCTGACCCATCTGCTCGGCTGCGCCCGCACGGCCTTCACCCTCGCCGTACCCGGCGACCCGGTCGCCGACGTCTTCGGCGAGCCGCTCCAGCAGCCGGCCGCCCGTCCTGGCCGCCCCCCGGCCGCCCCGGCTTCCTTGCGCGCTAAGATCGCCCCGGTCTTTCAGGTCTCCCCGGTCTCCCCGGTCTTCGCGGATCTGGCGGACGCCCGCCGGTGGGCCCGGACCGAGACACCCGGCGCCGTGGCGCTCGCGGCCGCCGTCGCGACGGACACCCTGCGCGTCATCGCCGACGGTCGGCCCTCGGCGGGGACCGACCTGCGCGCGGCCGTCAACCTGCTGATCGCCCTCAGCCCGCTCGGCCTCGGCGCCGTGGGCGGCCGGGCGGAAGACGCCACCCGCACGCTGATCGCCGCCGCCGTCGCGGCCGGCGACCGTTGCGCGGAGGGCCGGTCGCGGTTCCTCCTCGGCACGGTCCTGCTGGCCCGGGCCCGGCTCGGCGAGGCCGGCGCACAGGCCCGGCAGGCCGCCGAAGCCTGCCGGGAGGCGGAGGACCCGGCCGTTCTCCGGCAAGCCCTCAACGACCTGGGCCTCATCGCCCAGGCAGAGGGCCGGCACGAGGAGGCGATCGCCGCCTTCGACGAGGCGGTGGTGCTCGCCCGGCAGCTCGGCCACCGGTCCGGCGAGGTGGCGAGCACCGCGAACGCGGCCCTGTCCCGCATCCGCACCGGTCACGCGGCCACGGCGGTGCAGACCTGTCAGCGGATCCTCGCCGAGCCCGGGGGGACCGCCGACGTCGCGATGACCGCGTACGTGCACTACGTCCTCGGCCTCGCCTACCAGGAGCTGGGCCGACTCGACGACGCCGCGGCGCAGTTGCAGTCCTGTATCTGCTGCGCGGGCGTCACCGGCGATCTCAACCGGGAGTCGGCCGCCCGAAGCCGCCTGGCCGACGTCCTGCGCCTGCTCGGACGGCTCGACGAGGCCGTGCAGCAGGCGGAGCGGGCACTGGACCTCGCAGAAGAAGGTGGGCGACAGCGCGAACGCGCCCTCGCCCACCTGGTGTTGGCCCACGCGATGACCGCCCGGGGCGACCACCACGCCGCCCGGCATCAGGAGGCGAAGGCGCGTCTACTGCTCAGCCGCCTCAGCGCCCCGGAGGCCGCCGACGTGACGTCGATGCTGGCCGCCCTGGCGACCGCCGACCGGACTCCTCACCCCCGGTAGCGGATGACGAGACCGGTCCCGTTCCACGTGATGTGCCCCGAGAGGCAGTGCACGTCGGCCGACCCGCCGCAGGCCTGTGCCGACGGCTCGGTCGGCGAGCCCTGCCGCACGGGGGCCCCCGCGCCCACGGCAACAGCGCCCACCACCGGCGCCAGCACGGCCGCACCGGCAACAGCCGTACGGACAACTATCGTTCGAAACACGTTGACGCTCCCTACGTACCTATGGCAAGACGTCCGAACGCTCGCAGGGGTCGGTAGACATCAGATCAACGCAACCGTCACTCCTGTCACTTCCGTCACTCCCGCACACGCACACGCACACGGACACCACACCGCGCCACACCAGCAGGAGGTTGGGAACCATGGCCCAGCAGTTCGGTGACTACCAGAACGAGATCTACTTCGACGGCCTGCGCGGGGTGCTGCCCGCCCTGCCGATGACGTACGCCGGGCTGGAGGCCGGGGCGCAGGCCGCCCTCCCCCCGTCGATCTGGTCGTACGTGGCCGGCGGCGCGGGGGACGAGCACACCCAGCGCGCCAACGTCCGGGCCTTCGAGCGGTGGGGCCTCTACCCCAGGATGATGGTCGGCGCCGCCCGTCGCGACCTGACCGTCGACCTGTTCGGCCACACCCTGCCCTCGCCGCTGTTCCTGGCGCCGGTCGGTGTGATCGGCCTCTGCGCCCAGGACGGCCACGGAGACCTCGCCGCGGCCAGGGCCGCCACCCGCACCGGTGTGCCGATGGTGGCCTCCACCCTCACCGTCGACCCGCTGGAGCAGGTCGCGGCCGAGTTCGGCGACACGCCCGGCTTCTTCCAGCTCTACACCCCGACCGACCGCGACCTCGCCGCCAGCCTGGTGCACCGCGCGGAGGCGGCCGGCTTCCAGGGCATCGTGGTCACCCTGGACACCTGGATCACCGGCTGGCGTCCGCGCGACCTCGCGACGTCCAACTTCCCCCAGCTGCGCGGCCACTGCCTGGCGAACTACTTCACCGACCCGGTCTTCCGGGCCCGCCTGGCCAAGGCCCCCGAGGAGGATCCGGGTGCGGCGATCCTGGAGTGGGCCGGTATCTTCGGCAACCCGCTGACCTGGGACGACCTGCCGTGGCTGCGCTCGCTCACCGACCTGCCGATCATCCTCAAGGGCGTCTGTCACCCCGAGGACGTCCGCCGGGCCCGGGACGGCGGCGTCGACGGCCTCTACTGCTCCAACCACGGCGGCCGCCAGGCCAACGGAGGCCTGCCCGCCCTGGACGCGCTGCCCGCCGTGGTCGAGGCGGCGGGCAGTCTGCCGGTGCTCTTCGACTCCGGGGTGCGCAGCGGCGCCGACGTGGTCAAGGCGCTCGCCCTCGGCGCCACCGCGGTCGGCGTCGGCCGCCCGTACGCGTACGGGCTGGCGCTCGGCGGCGAGGACGGCATCGTGCACGTGCTGCGCTCGCTGCTGGCGGAGGCCGACCTGCTCATGGCGGTCGACGGCTACCCGACCCTGGCCGATCTGACCCGCGAGGCGCTGGTACGCCTCTGAGGCGGACGGCGTCCGAAATTCACGACACGTATTCGGTGGCGATGCGGTCCGTACTTCCCCGAACTACTTGAACCCGGTTGGGGTGAAAGCGGTCCTGGCCGGATCCCTGCGGTCGGCCTTGACCGTCAGGAAGTCATATGGATGACTGATCGTCACTTGACTGTGATCTACGGGTTCGTGGAACAGTCAAGACCTTGAATCAGCCATGTCGCGCACGTAGATCTATCGTTGACTGATCATTGATCAGCGGCCCATAGGTTTTTCTCGTCGGAGGCGATCGGTTCCACCCCGGGCGGACGTCGCCAATGACACGAGAGGTCCCGCGGGGAGTCGTCCCCTGAACCGAAACGGAGTATCCATCTTATGAACACCAACGACTTCGACCAGGTCATAGCCGAGTTGACCCGGATCAAGAAGGAGTACGTCGAGCAGCGTTCGGCCTTCGTCCCCGGAGAGCGCATGGCCGACTTGCTGAAGGGGCTCGGCGCCACCGACGCCGACCTGGCCCAGCTCCAGCGGGTGAGTGACGACCTGCCGGACGATCCCACCCTCCCCTTCCGCCAGTCGAAGAACGGACGCTTCCACTTCGACGTGAAGAACGGGACGGTCGACCGGGGCGAGTTCCAGCCGTTCGCGCTGTCGGCCGACGAGGACTTCGTACGGCATGACTCCGGAAAGAAGCGTGAGTTCGCGGAGGTCGGTGACGACCTCCAGCTGAACCGGGCCTTCCAGGGGCTGCTCCTGTTCAAGGCGTTCATGGTCCAGGACGTGGAGATCGCGCACCGCCCGAAGCTGGACTACGACTACCCCGGCTGGGTGTGCACCCTGTTCAACCTGCGGACCGTCACCACGCCCGAACTCGTCGGCGAGCCCGCCCTCGAAGGGGTGCACAGCGACGGCGTGGACCACACCATGACCACCCTGCTCGGCAGTGAGAACATGACCGCCGACAGCGCGATCACCTTCCTCCACGACATGCGGCAGATCAACGCGGTCCGCTGGGACGAGGTCGAACCGGAGCTCGTCGTGGGCCAGTACCAGCACCGCCACTTCCTCGACACCATGCTGGTCGTCGACCACGAGCGGAAGCACAGCCTCTCCCCGGTGGTCGCCGCCGACCCGCAGCAGACCTCCACCAGGGACATGCTGATCTTCTTCACGCGGAAGCCCGCCATGGAGGGTCACATCTCCCACACGCACGACTCCCTCGCCTGCCATTCCGCCCTGCCGATGTCGGTCGAACTGCTTCCCTCGGTGGCGGTCTGATGGCGGCGGACGAGATCACGATCACCGACTTCCTGAACGTCGACATCCGTGCGGGCCGGATCGTCCGCGCCGAGGCGTTCCCGCGCGCCCGCCGACCCGCGTACAAGCTGTGGATCGACTTCGGTGATCTGGGCGTTCGGAAGTCCAGCGCCCAGATCACCGACCTGTACGCGCTCGACGACCTCGAAGGCCGCCTGGTGATGGCCGTGGTGAACCTCCCGCCCCGGCAGGTCGCGGACTTCATGTCCGAGGTCCTCGTCCTCGGGGTGCCGGGCGAGGGTGGCGGCGACGTGGTCCTGATCGCCCCGGACCGGGAGGTCAAGCCGGGAGCGCGGCTGCTCTGACGCGAATCGGCAGGTGACCGGCCGGACAACCGGGCCGGGGACGCTGCGGAGGATCGGCCTGACGTCACTCTGCGGGAGCCCGGGGGTGAGATTCCCCCGGGCCTCCCGACCGGCTGGCTCGGTCCCGTTCGTGGAGGGTGAAGAACCTCTTCCTGCGCACCTCTGCCGGCCGGGTCCTGCACCGATCGTTCAAAACTCCGTCCGCGCATGCCACGCACGTGTTGCTGACGTGTGTCAGACGGCGGGCTGTTGCTGGGTGACGCAGTGGATGCCGCCGCCGCCGGCGCCGAGGGAGTCGATGTTGAGCTGCTCGACGGTGCGTCCGGGGAAGAGCCGGGCCAGGGTCGCCCGGGCGGCGGCGTCGGCCGTGCTGTCACCGAACTGGGCGGAGATCACGGCGCCGTTGCACGCGTAGTAGTTGGCGTAGGAGGCGACGAAGTTCTGGTTGGTGGAGCGGATCTTGTAGTAGTCCGGGCCCTGGAGTTTGGTCACCGCGGTCGGACCGCCTGCGGCCGTCGTGGCGGCGGACAGGATCTGGTACTGCTCGCGCGCGTCGTTCGCCCACGCGTCGTTGTCGGTCGCCAGCGGCATCTGGACCAGCCCGGCGCCGGGTGCGAGGAAGCGCGAGGTGGCGTCGACGTGGTCGTCGGTGATGTCCTGGTTCCTGATGCCGGTGAACCAGATGACCTTGGACGCACCGTAGGCCTGGCACATCGCGGCCTCGATCTGCGCCTGGCTCATCCCGGGGTTGCGGTTGTCGTTGACGATGCTGCTGCGGGTGGCCATCAGGGTGCCGGCGCCGTCCTGTTCGATGGCGCCGCCTTCGGTGATCAGACCGGCAGCCGTGAACGGCACCCCGACGTAGGCGGCGATGCGCTGGGCGACCAGCGCGTCGTTGGCGTGGGTCTGCCGGTTTCCCCAGCCGTTGAAGTTGAGGCCGACGGCGTCGAGTGCTCCCGGGCCGTTGGTGCGGAAGACCGGGCCGGTGTCGCGCATCCAGCAGTCGTCGACGGGGATCGTGGTGATCACGGTGACCGACGAGCCGCACAGGGAGCGGGCCTTGGCGGCGCTCGCGGGGTTGGCGCACATGACGACCGGCTCGTACTTGGCGATGGTCTTGGCGATCAGCGCGATGTTCGACTGGACGCCGCTGAGCTGGCTGCGCCAGATCGCGGTGCTGTCGGGCCAGGCCATCCAGGTCCGGGTGTGCCGAGCGCCGTCGATCGGGACGGCGAACGCACCCGACAGCGCGGTGCCCTCGCTGCGGGAGTCGCGGGAGTTGCGGAGGCCGGCCGCGGCGGCGGTGGAGCCTGCCGCTGACGTCACGGCCAGGCCGGCTGCGGTGAGGCCGGCCGCGGTGAGGAACTGTCGTCTGTCCAGGCCGGGTCTGCCCAGGCCGGACTCGCTCGGGACGTGATCGTTCATCGGGTCCTCCGGTCAACTGCCCGTCTCAGCAACGGGATTGACTCGAAAGGTAGAACTAACCAAGCGCTCGGTCAATTATTTGCGCAGGATCGGACGAAGATTCCTGGAGCGGGGGCCTGGCCGGAGACGTCCTAGAGTTGCGCCATGGCGACAGGCGAGAAGGAACAGGTGCAGGCGGCCCCCGTGGTACCGCAGGGGCGCACGCGCTCGTCGGCCAAGGGGGAGCAGACCCGGTCACGGCTCGTCTCCGCCGCCCGGACCCTGCTGGCCGGCGAGAGCGCCGGGCGCTTCACCACGCGCAACGTCGCCGCGCTGTCCGGCGTTTCGCACGGGATGTGCCACTACCACTTCCGCGACCGCACCGATCTGATCGTCGCGGTGATCGAGGACATCCGGCCGGAGTGGATCTCCCCGCTGGAGGAAGCGGTGGACGGCCCCGGCGACTTCGCCGAGCGGGCCGAGCGCGTGATCGGCCTGCTGACCCGGGGCGAGAGCCCGGACCTGTCGCACCTGCACGCGGCCCTGCACTGGCACGCCCTCAACGACGAACGCGTCCGGGGGAGTCTGGAGCAGGAGTACCTGCGCTGGCGGTCGTGCTTCGTCCGGCTCTTCCAGGTGCTCGCCGACGAGCGGGGCGGCGGCATCGACCCGCGACCCCTGGGCGAGGCGGTCGCGGCGGCGGTGGACGGCCTCGCGGCCATCCAGTCCCTCGACTCGAACGTGGACGCGGCAACGGTGCTGGGGACGCTGGTGCGCGCGCTCGCCGGAGCACCAGCCGGGACGGCGTAGCACGCCCTGCGCCCCGGCGTCGTCCGCCCGTCGTCCGCCCGTCGTCCGCCCGCGGGCCGAACGACACCGGGGCCCCGTGGAGTCCGCCGACCCCGCGGGACCCCGGCAGTCCGGAGGGTCCGACAGTCCGGAGGGCCCGGCTACAGGGCCCGGCGGGCGTCCGCGATGGACCGCGGGTCCCAGCCCGGCCTGGGCACGGAGTCGAGCAGCAGCCGGGTGTAGGCGTGCCGGGGGCGGGCGAGGACCTCGGCGGTGGGGCCGGACTCGACGATCCGGCCGTGCCGCATCACGACCACCTCGTCCGTGACGCACCGCGCGACGCCCAGGTCGTGGGTGATGAACAGGTAGCCGATGCCGGTCTGTTCGCGGATGTCGGCGAGCAGGTTGAGGATCTGCGCCTGCACCGAGACGTCGAGGGCGGCCACCGCCTCGTCGAGGACGAGGACGGCGGGCTCGACGGCCAGCGCGCGGGCGATGGCGACGCGCTGGCGCTGGCCGCCGGAGAGCTGGCGGGGCAGGGCCTCGGCCTCGCGCTCGCCGAGGCCGACCTGGTCGAGGAGTTCGGCGATCCGGCGGGGGTGGTCCGCGTCGGGGAAGTGCAGCCTGAGCGTTTCGCGCAGCGCGGCGCCGACACTGGTGCGGGGGTCGAGGGACAGGTACGGGTCCTGGAAGACCATCTGGACCTCGCGGGCGCGGGCCAGCCGGTGGGCCCGGCCGCGCCGGTGCTCGGTGCGGTCCCGGCCGTGCACCAGGACCCGCCCGGTGTCCGCCCGTTCGAGCCCGACGACGATCCGGGCGGTGGTGGTCTTGCCCGACCCGGACTCGCCGACGATGCCCAGCGATCCGCCTTCGGCCAGGGTGAAGGAGACGTTGTCGACCGCCTGGACGCTCCCGTAGGCGCGGTGCAGACCGACGGCCTCCAGGACGGTCTTCGGCATCGCTGGTTCTCCTCCGGGGCTCGTCGTGACGGGGCTGGTTGTGGCGGGGCTGGTCGTGGCGGGGCCGGGCGTGCTGGGGCCGGGCGTGGCGGGGCCGTCGGCAGTGCTCCTAGGCATCGGCGGTCACCTCCGCGACGCGGTCGCCGTGGTGGCAGGCGGCCCGTCGGGCCGGCTCGTCGGCGAGCGGCAGCAGGGCCGGCGCCCGCTCGGTGCACACCTCGGTCGCGAGCGGGCAGCGGGCGGCGAAGGGGCAGCCCGTCAGGTCCTCGCGCAGGCTCGGTGGCCTGCCGCCGATGGCGGCCAGCCTGCCCCGGGGGGAGTCCAGGCGGGGGGTGGAGGCGAGCAGCGCGGCCGTGTACGGGTGGCGCGGCCGCTCGAACAGGGCCGCGGCCGGCCCGGTTTCGGCGATCCGCCCCGCGTACATGACGTAGACGCGGTCGCTGATGGCGGCGGCGAGTCCGAGGTCGTGGGTGACGAAGACCAGTGCGGTGCCGAAGCGTTCGCGCAGGTCGCCGAGGAGGGCGACGACCTCGGCCTGGGTGGTGACGTCCAGCGCGGTGGTGGCCTCGTCGGCGAGGATCAGGGCGGGGTCGCCCATCAGCGCGCCCGCGATCATGACGCGTTGCAGCATGCCGCCGGACAGCTGCCCCGGGTACTTGCCGAGCGTGGCCTCCGGGAGCCCGACGGCGGCCAGCATCTCCGCGGCCCGTCCGGCGGCGGCGTCGGCCCCGCCGGGGCCCCGGCGGCTGGTCTCGGTGAGGAAGTCGCCGATGCGCCGGAGCGGGTTGATGGAGGCGCGCGGGTCCTGGAAGACCATGGCCGCGGTGTCGGTGCGCAGGCGGCGCAGCTGTTCCGGGCTCATGGTGAGGACGTCGTCGCCGTTGACGCGCACGACGCCCTCGGTGGTGGCGCCGCGCGGCAGCAGCCCGAGGACGCTGCGGGAGGTGAGGCTCTTGCCGGAGCCGGATTCGCCGACGAGGGCGACGGTCTCGCGGGCGTCGACGGTGAGGTCGACGCCGTCGAGGACGGGCCGGGCGGTGCCGGGCAGGCGCAGCCGCAGGCCCTGGATGTCGAGGACGTTCAACGGTCCCTCCTTGCGACCTGGTCGGCCCAGCGTTCGCCGACGACGTTGAAGGCGACGACGGTCAGCACGATGGCGACGCAGGGCAGGATCGCCGACAGGGGGTAGCCGTGCTGGATGGCGGTCTGGCCGTCGAAGACCATGCGGCCCCAGTCGGGGGTGAGCGCCGGGACGCCGAGTCCGAGGAAGGAGAGGCCGGCGAGGTCGATCAGGGCGTAGCCGAAGTTGATGGTGGACTGGGCGAGGACGACGGGGGCGATGCCGGGGATGATGTGGCGCAGGCAGATCTGGAGCCCGGAATGGCCCTGGACGCGGTAGGCCTCGACGTAGGGGCGGGAGCGTTCGGCGAGGACGAGTGAGCGGCTGAGGCGGCTGACGTAGGGCAGGTAGGCGATGGCGAGGGCGATCACCGGGGCGATCAGCCCCTCGCCGTAGACCGCGACGATCAGGATCGCCAGCAGCATGCCGGGGAAGGCGAAGACCAGTTCGGTGGAGCGGGACAGGACGGAGTCGAGCCAGCCGCCCCGCCAGGCCGCGGTGACGCCGATGGCGACGCCGGCCAGGGTGGAGAAGGCGACCACCCCGAGCGGGCCGAGCAGCGAGGTGCGGGCGCCGAGCATCAGCCGGGACAGGGTGTCGCGGCCGGCGGCGTCGACGCCGAGCAGGTGGTCGCCGGAGGGGCCGGCGAGGGCGTTGCCCAGGTCGACGGCGTTCGGGTCGTACGGGGCGAGCCAGGAGGCGAGCACGGCGACCAGGACGACCACGGCGACGAGGCCGAGGCAGAGGTGGTACAGGGGTGCTCGGGCGGTGCGCAGGCGGGCGAGGCCGGGGCGGCGCAGGACGGTGGTGCTCATGCGGCGGACCTCTTCGGCGCGAGGGTGACCCTGGGGTCGACCAGCGGGTGCAGCAGGTCGACGACGAGGTTGACCGCCATGAACAGCCCCACCATGAGCAGGGAGATGGCCTGCACGGTGGGGAAGTCCTTGGTGGTGGTGGACAGTTCGAGGAGCTGGCCGATGCCGCCGACGCTGAACGCGGACTCGACCAGGACGGTGCACACCAGCAGGGTGGAGACGATCAGGCCTCCTGTGGTCAGGACGGTGCCCAGGGCGTTGCGGAACACGTGCCGGCGGATCACCTCGTGCTCGGCGACGCCCCGGCTGCGGGCCACGGTGACGTGCTCCTGGCCGAGGACCTCCTGCATCGCGGCGCGGGTGACCCGGGCGAGCATGCCGATCAGGTAGAGCGCCAGCGCGACGGCGGGCAGGGCCAGGTGCCAGAGCATCTGGCCGAGTCCGTCGCCGGTGCCGCCGGTCGGGAACCAGCCGAGCTTCACCGCGAACAGGCCCTGCAGCAGGACGGCCGCGACGAAGGACGGGGTGCCGACGGCCACGGTGGTGGCGACCAGGATGGTCGAGTCCACGGCGCCGCCTCGGACGGCCCCGATCCAGCCGAGGAGCACGCCGATGGCGACGACCAGGAGCAGGGCCATGGTGACGAGCAGGAGGGTGGCGGGCAGCCGGTCGGCCAGCAGCCGCGACACGTCGGTGCGGTAGGTGATGGAGCGGCCGAAGTCGCCGTGGACGATCTGGCCGAGCCAGCGCAGGTACTGCAGCAGGAACGGTTCGTCCAGGTGGTACTGGTCGTTGATCGCCTTGAGTGCCTCGGGGGAGGCGGAGCGGCCCGAGAGCAGGAAGCTGGCCGGGTTGCCCGGCGCCAGGTACATCGCGCCGAAGATCACGAAGGAGGCGCCGAGGAGGGTGGCCGCCATCTCGGCCAGCCGTCGTGCGGTGAAGCGCAGGAAACTCACGTGGAAGCCCTCACGTCCGGGGGCGGGGCGGCGGCCGGGAGGACCGGCCGCCGCACGGTGGATCCGGGAGACGTCACTGGGCCGAACCCACGTCGGCCGCCCACGGGTAGTACATGTAGGAGATGGTGGTCGGGGCGCCGGTGATCCTCTTGTTGAGGAACATGGCGGTGGGCCACTCGGCGACCGGGATCCACAGCAGCTGGTCGGACGCGGTCCTCTGGAGCTGCGCTTCGAGGGTGAAGCGCTCCGCCGGGTCGGCGGCGGCGGTCGCCTTGTCGACCAGGTCGTCGTAGGCCTGGTCGCTGTAGCCGGCGAAGTTCTGGTAGGCGCCGGTCTTGAAGTTGGCCAGCAGGTCCAGCGGGTCGGTGATGGAGTCGTAGTACGTCTCCGGGAACATGTCGATGCCCTCGCGCGCCTTCGCGTCCGTGAACAGCGCGGTGAAGGCGTTGGGCGCGATCGTCTTGAGCTGGACGTCGAGACCGATCCTGGCGCCGGCCGACTGGACGGCGGTGGCCAGCAGCGAGACGTCCTGGCCGATGGAGCTGGTCGCGACCGTGACGGTCTTTCCGGTGGCGCCGGCCTCCTTGACCAGGGCCTTGGCCCGGTCGATGTCCGGGGCGGTCGGGGTGAGCCCCTCGAACGCCTCCTTCTTGACGTCCGGCGGCGCCGCGGCCCAGGCCGCGCGGGAGGTGAGGGAGCCGGTGGCGCTGCCGGCGCCGGCGAGCCCGGTGCGCACGAAGCCGGAGCGGTCGAGGGCCAGCGACAGCGCCTTGCGGACGCGGACGTCGCCGAGCACGCCCTTCATGTTGGTGACGTTGACGTTGACCGTGCTGAGGCCCTCGCCGAAGTAGAGGGTGCCCACGCCGCTCTTGCTCAGGCGGTCGTAGCTCTCGGTCGGGATCAGGTAGCCGCCGTCCGCCTCACCGCTGATCATGGCGTTGACGCGTGCCGAGGGGTCGGTCAGGAAGCGGAAGTCGACCTTCGCGGACTTGGCCTTGGTGCCCCAGTAGCCGTCGAAGCGCCGCAGCTGGATGGACTGGCCCTTGTTCCAGGAGCCGAGCTGGTAGGGGCCGGTGCAGTCCAGGCTGCCGGAGGTGCCGTAGTCCTTGCCGGCCGCCTCGATGCCGGCCTTGGAGGCGACGACGCCCGCGGCCGTGGCCATGTACTGGTTGAACTGCGAGTCGGGCTGCTTGAGTTTGACGGTGACCTGGAGCGGGCCGCTCTTGGTGACGGTGCTGACGTTCTGGAACTGCTGGGCCCAGGCCGCCGCGTTGTCGGGGTTCATCTGCCGGCCGAGGCTGTACACCACGTCGTCGGCGGTCAGCACGCCGCCGTCGTGGAAGTGCACGTCGGGCCGCAGGTCGTAGACCCAGGTGGTGGGGTCGGGGCTGGTGGTCTTCGCCGCGAGCCCGGGAGCCAGGGTCAGCTGCGGGGTCCACCGCATCAGGCTCTCGCACACGTTGGACAGGATGGTGTTCTGCGGGTAGTCGAACGCCGAGATGTAGTCGAGGGTCGGCGGCTCGGCGTACAGGGCCCAACTGAACGAGTCGAGCTGGCCCTTGGCGGCGGGGGTGTCGGCGGACAGCTTGTACGCCTGGTCGCCGCTGCCTCCGTCACCGGTCTTCGGCGGCCCGGCGCAGGCGGCGACCAGGGCGAAGGCTGCCAGGGCGGCGGCCGGCAGGGCGTAGCGGCGGTGCGGGGATCTGTGCTCCGGGCGCTGGCTTCGTGGCATCGAGGGTTCTTTCTTCCGGGCTCAACGGGGGTCCGGCGGGCGGGGGCGGGGGCGGCCCTGGCAGCGGGGGTTCGCTGCCCGGGCCGCGGCGACGGGTGGGTGGTTGTGCGTGCGGGCGGCTCAGGCGGTGGGCACCTGCTGGGTGATGCAGTGGACACCGCCGCCGCCGTAGGCGATCACCCGGGAGCGGACCCCGACGACCTTGCGGCCGGGCAGGGCGGCCGCGATGGCGGCGAGGGCCCCCTCGTCCTCCGGGACGTCGGCGACCGGGACGACGACGCCGCCGTTGGCGATGTAGAAGTTGAGGTAGCCGACCTCGACGTCGGTGCCGTTGACCTC
Organism: Kitasatospora sp. NPDC058478; assembly: GCF_042720345.1. Lineage (NCBI taxonomy): Bacteria > Bacillati > Actinomycetota > Actinomycetes > Kitasatosporales > Streptomycetaceae > Kitasatospora > Kitasatospora sp. NPDC058478. The sequence goes on from NZ_JBHXML010000066.1 coordinate 16,099, forward strand.
GACGAAGGCGCTCTGCGGGACTTCGAGGATCTCCAGCCTGCGGCCCCGGGCGTCGGTGGCGGCCGCCAGGACGGCGTGGTTGGCGCGCATGCGCTCGTAGTCGGGGTGCTCGGGGTCGGCGGGCAGCTGGACGATCACCTTGCCGGGGGCGACGAACGCGCAGACGCCGTCCACGTGGCCGTCGGTCTCGGTGTCCAGCAGCCCGCCGTACGGCAGCCAGATGATCGTGCTGACGCCGAGCTTCGCGATCAGCTCGGCCTCGATCTCCTCCTTGCTCATCCCCGGGTTGCGGTTCGGGTTCAGCAGGCACTGCTCGGTGGTGATCAGCGTGCCCTCGCCGTCGACCGTGATCGCCCCGCCTTCGAGGATCATCCGGGAGTCGATGCGCTCGACGCCCAGGCGCTCCAGCAGCCGCCCGGCGATCAGGTCGTCGGTGTCGTACGGGTGGTGCTTGCCGCCCCAGGCGTTGAAGCGGAAGTCCACACCGGCCCGCCGGCCGTCCTCGCCGAGTACGAAGATCGGCCCGGAGTCGCGGAACCACGAGTCGTCGATGGGGAGTTCCACGACCTCGACGCCCTCCCCGCACAGCTCCTGCGCCTCGGCGCCCCGGTCCGGCAGCGCGACCATCGTGACCGGCTCGAACTCGGAGATCGCCCGGGCGACCTGGGCGTACTCCCGCTTGGCCTCCTCGAAGGTCTCCCCCCAGAGGTCCGACCTGGTCGGCCAGGCCATCAGGCACCCGTCGTGGGGGGTCCACTCGGCCGGCATCTGGAACGTCATGACGGATCCTTCTCTCTTGTTCTAATTTTCAGTCAGGATGGGGTCGAGAGTGGCCGACCGAGGTGGTCGGCGGGGGGCTCGGCCGCGCTCAGCCGCGCTCAGCCGGCGGGCGGTACGGCGGGCTGCGACTGGGTGGAGCAGTGGATGCCGCCGCCGCCGCTCGCGATGTTGTCGATGTCGAGCTGGACGACGGTGCGGTCGGGGTACTTGGCCTGGAGGATCGCGTAGGCGACCCCGTCCGCGTAGCCGTCGCCGAACTGCGGGACGAGGACGGCGCCGTTGGCCGTGTAGTAGTTGGTGTAGCTGGACAGGAAGTCCTTGCCCGTCCCCCGGATGGAGTTGCGGTCGGGGCCGGGCAGCTCCGTGATGGTCAGGCGGCGGCCCTGGGCGTCGGTGGCGCTCTGCAGGGCCTGCCTGGTCTGCTGGTAGACCTCGACCCACCGGGGGTCGGTGCCCGGGCCGGGCTGGTCCAGCATGACCTGGCCGGGGGAGATGAAGCGGGCCAGGCAGTCGATGTGGCAGTCGGTGATGTCCTGGCCGGCCAGGCCCGGGACCCAGATGACCTTGTCCAGGCCGAGCGTCGACCTCAGCGCCTGCTCGACCTGGTCCCGGGTCATGCCCGGGTTGCGGTTGGGGTTCACCAGCGAGCTCTCGGTGGCCAGCAGGGTGCCCTGCCCGTCGGTCTCCAGCGAGCCGCCCTCGCCCACGAACGGGGCCTGGACGCGGGCGATCCCGTACTGGGACAGGAGCGTGCCCGCGGCCGCGGCGTCGTTGGCGTACGGCTGGTAGTAGGAGGTGCCGCGCTTGCCCCAGCCGTTGAAGTTGGTGTCCACCCCGGCGATGGTGCCGGGTGCGACGACGAAGGTCGGGCCGAAGTCCCGGATCCACAGGTCGTCGTTCGGGATCTCCAGGACCTCGATGCCGTAGTACGCGCCGGAGCCGCAGTAGTACCGGGCGTCGGCGGCCTGCCCGGGGCGGGCCAGCACCGCGACCGGCTCGTAGCGCGAGAGCTCGTACGCGACGTTCGCGATGTCCCGGCGGACGCCCGACAGCTGGCTGCGCCAGACCGAGGACAGGGCGGGCCAGGCCATGAAGGTGCGGGTGTGCCGGTCGGTCTCCGCGGGCATCCGCAGCGTGGCGCCGGACGGCGTCGTGGCTGTGTCTGCGGCCGCGTCCGTGGCTGTGGCTGTGGCTGTGTCCGTGGCTGTTTCTGCGGCCGCGGCGACCGAGGTGCCGAGGCCGGTGGCGAACGCGGCGCCGAGGGCCGCTGCGGGCAGGGCGGCAGCGCCGAATCTGAGCAGGCTGCGGCGGGTGGGAACGGGCGTGTCCAAGAGGACTCCCTCGGGGGCGGGGAGGTGTGGGGTGACGCACATCTTGGCTGCAACTAAAAATTCAGTCAATACCCGATACGTACGGTATCGCGGTTTTCCTTGTCGCACCGGCCTGGCCCGAGCCTGCCGTGAACCTGCCGTGAGCCCCGATCCGAGGTCGCCCGCCTGGTCGCAGGGTCATTGAGCCCTGAAACTTTGATCAGGAATTCCTCCACGAGAGGCCCCGGCCGGGTAGGGTGATCGCTTGTGTCGGATCGTCGAACAGAGATACTCATCGCCGCCACCCGCGTCATCGCGCGGCGTGGCGTGCGCGGGCTGCGCGTGGGTGAACTGGCCGCCGAGGCGGGGGTGTCCACCTCGCTGCTGTACTACCACTTCACCGACCGGGCCGGGCTGCTCCGCAAGACCCTGGAGTTCATCAGCGACCGGGCGGACCGCTACACCGCCGAGGGGGACTCGGCCGGGTACTCGGACGATCCCCGACGCGACCTCGAACAGGTCCTGCTCCTGGAACTCCAGGACACCCCGGACGTGCGCGAGAACAGCACCGCCTGGGGGGAGTTGAGGGCCAGCGCGGTCTTCGAGCCCGATCTCCGGGAGGAGCTGGCACGGGCCACCCACGCCTGGGTGCACGACGTCGCGGACCTGCTCGGCCGCGCCCGCCCCGAGGCCACGGCGCCGGCCCACACGGCCTCCGCCGAACGCCTCACCGTCCTGATCGAGGGCCTCAGCGCCCGCTGGCTGACCGGCTCGATGCCGCTGGAGCACGCACGACGCCTGCTCCGGGAGGCGATCGAGGTCGAGCTGGAGGCGCTGCCGGCCGTCGTACGGTGCCGCTGCTGACCGACCTTCCACCTGCCCGGGGTTCGGTGCGGGCCGCCGCGGCCCAGTTCTTCACCCGACACCTGAGGTGAGGCCGGGCCGTCGGACCGGCGGCAGACGGTAGCCGATGTCGGCCGGCCTGCCACTGGTCGACGGCAGGTCCCGGCCGTCTACAGGTCTCTGCACCGTGGGCCCCTGCCGAACTCTCGGCAGGGGCCCGTGCTGCCCGAAGTCAGAACTGTTCGATTTCTGCAGAGCTTCGAGGAGGCCGCACGCCCCGGCGGGTGTCAGTCGAACCGCGCGTTCACCCGACGGCCGGGATGTCGTGGGTGGCGCAGTGGATGCCGCCACCTCCGGCGGCGATGTTGTCGATCTTGACGGGGACGATCTCGCGGTCGGGGAAGTGCTGCTTGAGGATCTGCTGGGCGCGGTCGTCGGCGCGGTCGTCGCCGAACTTCGGGAGGTAGACGCCCTTGGAGCCGACGTAGAAGTTCATGTAGGAGGAGACGAAGGCGTCGCCGCGGCCGGTGATCTTGTCGGGGTCGGGCTGCTGGAGTTCGATGACGTCGAGCTTCTTGCCGCGGGCGTCGACGGCGTCCTTGAAGACGCCGCGGGCCTGGTCGGCGGAGCGGGACCAGACGTCGGCGGGCGAACCGGGGAAGGCCTGGTCGAGCAGGACGACGCCGGGGGCGGCGAAGCGGGTGAGGCAGTCGACGTGGGCGTCGGTGATGTCCTTGCCCTTGACGCCGGCCAGCCAGATCACGGTGGTGACGCCGAGGGCCTTCTTGAGCTCGGCCTCGACCTGGTCGCGGGACATGCCGGGGTTGCGGTTGCCGTTGACGACGGAGCTCTCGGTGACCAGCAGGGTGCCCTGGCCGTCGGTCTCGAAGGAGCCGCCTTCGGCGACCAGCTTCGTCTCGATGCGTTCGACGCCGTACTTGGCCAGGACGGTGCGGGCGATCTTGCCGTCGTTGGCGTGCTGCTGCTTGTTGCCCCAGCCGTTGAAGTTGAAGTCGACGCCCTTGACCTTGCCGCCCTCCTCGACGAACACCGGCAGGGTGTCGCGGGCCCACAGGTCGTCGACGGCGATGGGGACGACCTCGACGGCGGAGCCGCACGCGCTCTGCGCGGCGTCCCTCTGCTCGGGGCGGGCCATCAGGACGACCGGTTCGCGGGCGGCGATGGCCCGCGCCAGGCCGGCGATGTCCTTCCGGACGTCGGGGAGCTGGTCGCCCCAGACGTTCTCCGAGGCGGGCCAGGACATCACGGTGCGGACGTGCTTCTCCCATTCGGCGCCGAAGCGGCGTCCGCCGGGCGCCGCCGGGGCCCCGGACGGCTGCGGCGCCCCGGACGGCTGCGGGGCCTGCGTGGCGTCCTCGACGGGTTCGTCGAGGTCCGAACAGGCGGTCAGGCCGAGGGCGAGGACGCCCGCGCCGCCGAGGGAGCGCAGGATGGTGCGGCGGGACAGATCAGGGTGGGGCACGGGATTCTCCGGTCATGGGGTAGCGCTGGTTGTCGCGGCTGCCGGCGTCGAGGCGGCGGTCGCCGAACGAGGCGTTGCCGAACGAAGCGGTTGCCGAGCGGGACGGTGCCGAACGAAGCGGCGACGACGGCGCCGTTGGCGACGTGGATGCCGAGGCGGGAGCCGGTGAACTTCGAGCTCGCCGTCAACACTTTCATTGACTGAAAAATCGGTCAAGCCTGTGAGCCGGCCCGTCCGCTGATGAAGGGCGCGGGGACGTGCGACGGCCGCCCCATCGGACCCGTACTCCAGCTGGACCCTGCTCGCACTCGTGGCCCCTCGTCGCCAGGGCCTCATCGGCGGTGTGCGGCGCCCGGCCTCGACGCCGTGTGCGCCGCAGCTCACCGCTCTCTCTGGATTTGACTGAATTTTCAGTCTAGTAAAAGATGCGGGGGCACCCCCGGTCCCAGGACCAGCCCGCCGCAGCGCGGGCTCCGTGCCCCCTGGCGGCCCGTCCACCCCCCACGGAGGCGGGCCGCCAGGGCCTCCGCCGCGCACGCGTCGGCCGCCGCCCCGACTCCACAGCTTCAGGAAGGACGACCGTGCAGGTCACCACCGATGACACCAGCGCGACCAGCCCGGTTGCGCGCCGCGCTCCTCGCCACCGCTGGCGGTTCGCCGTCGTCCTGGCGATGGTCGTCGCCCTGTGCGGGAGCGGGATCGGGCTGTACCTCAACGAGCGCAACACCCGGGAGCAGACCCGCGAACTGGCGATCCCCTCGGCCCAGGACTGGATCGAACTCGACGTCACCGCCCAGGACGTGGACCCGGCGGCCCAGCAGCTGACGCTCTACATCACACCCGTACCGCACGGCAGGCTCGCCGCCGGCGCCGACGGCCAGGCCTTCAGCCGACCCGTCGAGATCACCGTCACCGGCACACCCAGGACGACCATCCGGGCAGCCGAGGGCGAGAGCGCGGCGCCCCAGCTCGTCCACATCGGGATGTACGACGGCACCATCACCGACTACCCCTTCGACCGCTACCGCATGGAGGCCGGCTTCACGGCCACCAGCGGCGCCACCCCCGTGCCGGTCGGCCTGGTCCTCACCGACACCGACCCGTTCTTCGTCGTGCGCCCGCAGGCCACGGCCGGGGCCACCGGCGCCGTGGCCCTGGACGCGAAGATCACCCGCTCCCGCAGCACCTTCATCCTCGCCTGGTTCATGATCGCGGCGATGTGGGCCATCGCCCTGGCCGTCCTCGGCGCCGCCGAGGTGCTCTACCGCAAGCGCGAGGGCCTGGTCTGGCCCTCCCTGGGCTGGATGGCGGCCAGCCTGTTCGCCCTGATCGGCATGCGCAACGCCGCCCCCGGCTCACCGCCGATCGGATCGCTGATCGACTACCTCGCGTTCTTCTGGGCCGAAGGAATCATCGCCGCCAGCCTGGCCTGCACCGCCTGGTGCGGCATCCGCACCGAGCACCGGCAGCGCCGCGAACGCGAGGCCGCCGCCGACCAGCCGTGAGGCCCGGCGGCGGCACCCCGTGGGCGGGCGCGGCCGGAGAATGGCCGGAAAGTGCTGCAACTACCTTGTGCAGCAGGATTGTTGGGTGTCCCTGACGCGCCCATGCTGAATTCGCCCGGCCTGTGCCGGGCCGCCGGGTGGCCGGATGGCTCAGGTACCCCACGCCCCGACGCTCGCGCGCCCCACCCTCACCCCCCCACTTCAGGCTTCGCGGGAGAACCCTCATGGGAATGACCTCTGCTCTGCGACGTGCCTCGGTCGTGCTCGCCGGCGGCGTGGCCGCGGTCGGGCTGTTCGCGCCGACCGCCGCGGCCGCGGACACCCCGGTCGTCCTGGCCTGCCAGGCGACTCCGCCGATCGGGTCGGCACAGACCTTCAACCTCAACGCCGGTGTCAACGCCGCCGCGCCCGCCACCGTCGCGGCCGGCAGCCAGTTCACCGTCACCCTGGCCCCCGACGCGCTCACCGTGCCCACCACGGTGGGCGGTTACAGCATCCAGTCGATCAGCAACATCGTGCTCACCGTGCCGGTCCCCGCGAACGCCACGCTGACCGGCGAGTCGCTGACCGGCGGCTCCGGCTACTCGGGCAGCGCGAGCGTCGCGGTGAACAACGGCAACGTCGTGCTCACCGTGAACGGGTCGGTCGACGGCGGCGGCACCTTCACGCTCCCCGCGCTGACCCTGAACCTGGCCGCCGGGGCCTCCGGCAGCGTCATCAGCACCTCGGTGGCCGGTACGAGCTACGCGAACCCGGGGCTCACCTTCACGGCGACCGTGCCCGTCTCGTTCTTCACCGTCGACGTGCCCACCGCCTGCTACCCCGCCACCGCGCAGGCGCTCAGCACCACGACGGTGAGCTGACCGGGGAGAACAGCACTGGGGCCGACGCACAGTGTGCGTCGGCCCCAGTGGCAGAAGTAGCGGGGACAGGATTTGAACCTGCGACCTCTGGGTTATGAGCCCAGCGAGCTACCGAGCTGCTCCACCCCGCGTCGGTAGTACCGACCTTACGGCACCGGCCGGCGATCACCTAATCGGTTACCCGGCGGCCGGGTGCGTGCGGCCGCCCGAGATGCGGGTTGCCGTCCCCAGCCGAAAGTCAGGCGTAGACGGTGGCCCGGACCCGGTCCAGGTCCGTGAGCAGGGTGTCCAGCTGCGAAGGGTCGTTGGCGTAGGCGAGCACGGCTCGGTAGAACGCGCTCTGCATCGCGTCCGGCATCAGGTCGGAGGCGTCGAACCGTACCGCCCGGGCGTCGACCAGCAGTTGGCCCAGGCGCCGGGACAGGGCGTCCGGGTAGACGGTGGTGGGCACCTGGCGGTTGGGGCTCAGTGCACCGCCGCGGGCCACCCAGATCTGCTGCGCCTCGGGCGTCGTGAGGTAGGCGACGAGCTGCTGGGCGGCCGGGGTGGCGTGGAACATGCCGAGCAGGTCGCCCGCCACCTCCTCGGTGCCCTTGAACCCTTCGTCGATGGTCGGGAACCGGGCGAAGTCGTAGTCCTCGCCGGCCTTGAGCTGCGGGTCGCCCTGCTGGTAGTAGTCCGTGATGAAGGACGCCGCGTGCTCGAAGTAGCAGCCCGGCTGCCGGCCGAACAGCGAGTTGCCCGAGCCGGCGAAGTCGGTGAGCAGCATGCCGCGGGAGTCACCGCGGACCAGGCCCTTGGCGGCGACCACGTCTCCCCAGGTCTGCCAGGCCCGTTTGATCGCAGGAGAGTTCCAGGCGAGCACGCCGCTCGCCCACTGGTCGTAGACGTCCGGCCCGGACTGGGCGAGGACGATGTCCTCCAGCCAGTCGGTGCCCGGCCAGCCGGAGGCGGAGCTGGACTCCAGCCCGACACACCACGGGGGGACACCCGCCCCGGCGATCTGCCGGTCCAGGGTGTTCAGCTGGTCCCAGCTGCCGGGTGGCGTCCAGCCGTGTGCGGCAAGGGCCTTGGGGGAGTACCAGATGAGGCTCTTCACCGAGGCCTTGACGAACACGGCGTACTGCTTGCCGTCCACGGCGCCCAACCGCACCCAGCTCGCTCCGTACTGCGCGGCCATGCCCGGCAGGTCGAGCGCACCGTCGAGCGGGGCCAACCGGCCGGCCCGGGCGTACTGCACCAGCTTTCCGGGGCTGGAGAGGACGGCGAGATCGGGCGGCGTCCCGTTGTCGACCCGGTCGGCCAGCACGGTGTCGGAGTCCCGGGAGCCCTGGTAGTCCACCCTGATCCCGGTCCGCTGCTCGAACGGCGCGACCATGGCCAGGAACGAGTCCCGCTCGCTGCCGGTCCAGGTGCCGAGCACATGGACCACAGGTCCCGACCCGCCGCTGCTGCAGGCCGTGGGGCCGAAGAGGGCGACCAGCAGCAGGGCGAGACAGGCCCGGGCCCAGCGGTCCGCCCTGCTCATCGCGCGGCCCGGTACTCGTCGATCCGTGGCCAGAGGCCGCCCAGGCAGAGCACCGCGATGGCGGCGCACAGCACCGGGAGCGCGCGGCCCAGGCCCAGGTCGGAGCGGGCCGCCGATTCGGCATCGGCCAGCCGTTGCCGGTCCAGCTCCGTGAGGCGGGCCAGGTCGGCGTCGAACGCCGCGCCGGCGCCGCCCAGTTGGGCGGCGCCGGGGCCGACAGCCGTGGCCGCCACGGTGGGGTCGGCCGCGGCTGCCGTGGCGGGGCCGCGCGTGGCGGCCTGCCGGCGCAGCTCGGCATCGGCCGCGGTGAACTGCTGGAAGTCCCGGAGGGTGTGCAAGGCGGCGTCCCGTTTCGCTGGGGAGGAGTCGGGGCGGAGGTCGGCATCGAACAGGTCGGCGAGGATGCCGTGGAACGCGGGCTGCTGGTTCTCGGCCGCCGCGACCGCTCCCGGCGTGACCGGACGGTCCGCCAGTGGGCCGGTGTAGGTGGCGAAGTCGTCGGAAAGGTCCTGTCCGGGGACGATCTGGACCACCGCCAGCGCATCACCGCCTGCCGCTTCGGCGGCGAGCGCGCGAGCCTGCCAGGTGGCGGTCAGCCGGGGCAGCACCTCGTCGGTGGCGGTGCCGAAGGCTCGGTCGGTGTGCAGGGTCGCCACCACCGTCCAGCCGGCCAGCGCGAGCAGCAGGACGGACGCGGTGAGCAGGTACGGGTTGAGCCGCCGGTTGAAGTGGCGGCTCAGAAAGCGCTGCGTACCGACCAGCAGGACCAGGGCGAGCACCGCGGGGGCGAGCACGCCGAGCAGCACGACCGGGGCGAGCCATCCGCTCTGCTGTTGCCGGCCCAGTTCCTGCTGCTCGGCGGCCCGCAGTTGCTGGACCTGGGCGAGGACTCCGTCACCGGGTTTGTGCATCAGGCTTGAGGCGTAGCTCAAGTAGGCGGCGCCGAGGGCACCCTGGCTCTCGGTGGCATGCGCCTGTTCGACCAGGCTGGTGTACTCGACGAGCAGTCCCTCGACGGCCTGCAGTCGCCCGCTCCCGGCCGGCCCGGTCGCGTCGTGCTCGGCGGCCCGGGCCAACGCCTGGTGGGCCGACTTCAGATCGTCCTGGTAGCGCTGCCCCGGTCCGCTCAGGCGCACCGTCCCCGAGGCGAAGCTCCCGGCCGCGACCCGGTCCGCGTCGGCGAGCAGGTAGGACAGCTGCGCGATGTCGACAAGGGCCGGGTCGGCGTGGGCTTCGGCGGCGGACACCGCCGTGTGCGCGCCGGCGAGCGCCGCTTCCAACGTCCCCCACAGCGCCGCCGTGCACAGGACCAGCGCGACCACAACCCGGCGCAGCCGGCCCGGAGTGGTGGGTGGCGCGGCGGGCCTGCGGCCGAAGCGGTGCGACCGTGACCCCACGCCGGCAATGGCCGCCATCCGCATCCCGCCCCCCGGCTCGGCCCGTCAGGAGCCCGACGGATCGTCGCCCACCCTAGCCACGCGACTATGGAGTGGCTACCGGGAAGCGGAATATGACGGAGTATCAGTTTCGACTCCGGCGGCCCGGGTGGCGCACTCTGACGCATCGTCAGCTGGGCGGTCACCCTACGCGGCCCCGGTAGGTGTTCTCCAGGCCCGGGTCGGCGGGGTTTCCGGTGAGGTTGGCGGAGAGCAGCTCGAAGGTCCCGTCGGGCGCGGTCATGGCCGGGTCGACCTGGGGGATCTGCGAGTAGTCCCGCTGAAGGGGCGCGGCGTCCTTGGGTGTGGGCATGGTGACCTTGAGGCGGCTCAGCCGCTTCGCCCCGTCGCCGATCTGCTGCCGGTCCGCGGCGGTCAGCGCCCGGCCGTCGGTCCGCGCGACCAGGACGGTCACCGGATTGGCGTCGGGCTTCGTCCCGAAGCGGTCCTGGGCGATCTTCATGGCGGCGGCCGAGTCGTAGCTCTTCGGCAGGAAGTCGGCCGTCTGCGTCTGGGTCACCCGGTAGATCAATGTCTGGCTCAGGACGGTCAGGAGCATTCCCAGGACCGCCCATACGGCGATCACCTTCCACGGATTCCTGGTGGAGAATCCGGTCAGGGCGCGGATCGCGATGTCCTCCGGCGGTGGTGCTGTCGCCGGGGATTTCCGGCACGTCTCCAGACCATCACGGCGTACCGGGCGTTCTCGTCCGAGCGCGGGAGGAGAACGCCGTCAGGACCTGGGCCCGCCACCAGGCCCGGACCAGGACCAGGGGCCTGGTCCGGGATCGGTCCCGGGTGCCGGCCCGGGGCCGGGAGCCACAGGGAGAATGGACCGCGGACGCCCCCCCCGAGGGCCTCCGCGGGAACGGCGTACGGCTCACAGCGCACAGCACACGGCTCACGGCTCACGGACGACGGCACACGGCCGGCCGGCCACGGAAAGGACCATCACCAGCATGTCGACGCACCACCGGCCCCTGCCGCTGCCGCTGCCGCTGCCGCAGCTGCAGTCGCCGCAGTCGCCGCCGAGAGCCGACGGCCTGCCCTGGACGGCCAGTGACGCGCTGGTGGCCGTCGGGTCGGCCGCCCTGGACCTCCTCGGCTACTCGATCGGCGGCCCGGACGGAAGCCAGCCGATCGCCCTCACGGCGCTGGTCCTGCTCGTACTGGCGGCCATGCCGCTGCTCACCAGGCGCCGCTACCCGCTGGCGTCACTGGCGGGTGTGCTGGTCCTCGGCCTGGCACTGAACCTGAGCGGGCCGGTGCCGCACCACTTCAACTGCACGCTCTGCGTCGCGCTGTTCGCCGTGGCCCGCTCCCGTGGCATCGCGGTGGCGGCGCCGGCCGCCCTCGTGGCGGCCGTCGTACCGCTGCTGGGCCGGGGGCATCCGCTGCCGCCCCCGCTCTCGCGAGCGGCGTCCAACGTGCTCGCCGCGGTGCTGGTCATCGCCGCGGCCGAGGCGCTGAAGCGCTGGCAGCACGCGGTGGAGGTCAGGCGCAGGCTGCTGGCCGACCGCGCGGTGGCGCAGGAACGGCGCCGCATCGCACGGGAGTTGCACGACATCGTCGCCCACCACATCACCACCATGCAGCTGATGGCCGGCGGTGCCAGAGCGAACCTCGGGGGTGACACCGAGGTGGTGCGCGACGCCCTGGTCACGCTGGAGGGCTCCGGGCGGATGGCGCTGCGCGAGATGCGTCAACTGCTCGACGTGCTCCGGGCCGGCGACGAGCCGGAGGAGTCGCCGTCCGAGCCGCAGCCCGGTGTCGGGCACCTCGGACGGCTCGTCGAGGAGTCCCGCAGGGCCGGTCTTCCCACCGAGTTCGCCGTCCTGGGGGAGGAGCGCCCGCTGCCGCCGAGCACCGGCCTGGCGGTGTTCCGGATCGTCCAGGAGTCCCTCACCAACACCCGCAAGCACGCCGGCCGGGCCCGGGCGCGGGTCCGGCTGACGTACCACCCGGACCGGATCACCGTCGAGGTGTCCGACAACGGCACCGCCGCGCCGGCCGACACCCTGGTGGGCGCCCTGGCGGGAGCGGGCGGTGCGGCCGGACCGAGGGCGGGCCGCACCGGATACGGTCTGATCGGCATGCGCGAACGCGTCGCGCTGCAGGGCGGCAGCATGGTGGCCGGCGCCGTGGACGGTGGTGGCTTCCGGGTGATGGCCAGCCTGCCGGTGGCGCCGGCCGACGGAGAGGAACGGCTCGGATGACGGGAACCCCGGAGCGGATCAGGGTGCTGATCGCCGACGACCAGCCGCTGGTACGGCGGGGCCTGGCCCTGATCCTGGCACCCGACCCGGCGTTCGAGGTGGTGGCCGAGGCGGACAACGGCCAGCAGGCGGTCGACCTCGCGCACCGGCACCGGCCCCACGTCGTGGTGATGGACATCCGGATGCCGGTTCTCGACGGCGTCCAGGCCACCGAGCGGCTCACACGGGAACTACCGGCCTGCCGGGTCCTGGCGCTGAGCACCTTCGACATGGACGAGTACGTCGTCGCCGCCCTGCGCGCCGGCGCCTCCGGGTTCCTGCCCAAGGACGTCTCCCCGGAGGAGCTCTCGGCGGCCGTGCGCACCGTGCACACCGGGGAGGCGGCGGTGGCACCGCGCCTGCTCACCCGGCTGATCTCCACGTACGTCACCGCGCCCCGCCTGCCGCCGGCACCGGTGCCGTTGCCGGCCTCCAGCCTGGGTGAACTGACGCCCCGCGAGATCGAGGTGTGGCACCTGCTGGCCACCGGCCTGGACAACGCCGAGATCGCGTCGGCGATGGGCATCAGCGTCTCCACGGTCAAGAACTACATCACCAGCATCTTCGCCAAGCTGAGCGTCCGCGACCGCGCCCAGGCGGTGATCGCGGCCTACGAGTCCGGCCTGGTCGAAGCCCGCCCCGCGAACCCGCCGGGCTGAGCCGGGCGGAGCGGGGCCAGTTGCTCCGAGTCGCCCCGAGCCGGACGGCCTCGCGGCTCCCGTCCACGGGAGCCGCGAGGCCGTCCGGTGTCCGGCCCCCGCGCGCGGGAGCCGGACCGAGGGGTGGAGCGGTCAGAGGCAGAGGGCCGCGTCCAGTGCGTCCGCCATGTGCTGCGCGCCGGCCCCGCCCGGGACGGTGGTGACGGTGATGGTGGCGGCGCGGCCGTCGTCGGTGACGCCGCCGCGGGAGCGGTAGCCGGGGGAGGTGCCGCCATGGCCCCAGGACAGGCCGCCGCAGGAGAGCGGCCTGCTCTGCAGGCCCAGCCCGTAGCGGACCCCCGGGCCCAGGAGTTCGGCGGGGACGGTGGTCCGCATCTCGGCGAGCTGCGCCGCGGGCAGGAGCCGGCCGCCGAGGAGCGCGGTGAAGAACGCGTTGAGGTCGGTGTTGGTGGAGACGATCGCCCCGGCCGCCCAGGCCATCGAGGCGTCCATCTCGGTGTAGTCGATCGGGGGCGCGTCCGGCGAGCTGCGGAAGTAGCCCTGGGGGTGGGCCTCGTGGATGCTGGTGTCCCCGGGGGTGGGGAAGTAGGTGTGGCGCAGGCCGATGCGGTCGATGACGCGCTTGGTGATCTCCTCGCCGACGGGCCGTCCGGTGACCTTCTGGACGAGGAGTCCGGCGACGATGTAGTTGGTGTTGCTGTACTCCCAACTGGTGCCCGCGGGGAAGCGGGCCTGCTGGGCGAGGGCGCCGTCGAGGAGGTCGCGGGGTTCGAAGTAGCGGTACTGCACGGTGGTGAAGTCCGCGAGGGCGGGGGCGTCCATGTAGTCGGGCAGGCCGCTGGTGTGCTGGAGCAACTGCCGGACGGTGATGTGGCGTCCGTCGATGCCGTCGCCGCGCAGCAGGCCGGGAAGGTAGGTGTCGACGGGCGCGTCGAGGCCGATCTTGCCTTCGGCGACGAGTTGGAGGACGACGACGGCGGTGAAGGTCTTGGTGTTGCTGCCGGCGCGTATCTGCCCGTCGACGGGGGGCTTAGCCCCGGTGGCGATGTCGCCGACGCCGGCGGTGTAGGTGCGGGTGCGGCCGTCACGGCCCTTCACGGAGGCCAGCGCGGCGGGCAGGCCGTCGTCCTTGACCAGCGCGTTCAGGCTCTGTTGGACGCTGTCCGGCTTGGCGCCGGCGAACGCCGCGGTCGGTGCCAGCACTCCGGCCGCCACGACGCCGGCGGCCACGGCTGCCGCCACCATGTGCCTGCCGCGGCGGCTCCGGTGGGCCCGGGGGGACCGGGGGGACCGGCTGTGCGGGACGTGCTCGTTCACGGAAGAACTCCTCTACGGGAAGGGGGAATTGGCGGGGTGCGCGGGTGCGCGGGTTCCGCGCGCGCCGAGGCGCGCAGAACCCGCGGGTCGTACCGGTGCGGACGCTCAGGCCGGATCGGGGAGGGTCAGCGGCACAGGGCCGCGTCCACCGTGGCCTCAACGTGCTGTCCGGCGGCGCCACTTGGGATCATGGTCACCGCGATGCTGGTGGCGCGGCCGTCATCGGTGGCGCCCCCGGCGGTGTCGTAGCCCGGAATGGTCCCGCCGTGGCCCCAGTAGAGGCCGCCGCACGACAGCGGCCGGCTCACCAGGCCCAACCCGTAGCGGGCGCCGGGGCCCACCTCGTCGGCGGGGACGGTGGTGCGCATCTGGGCGAGCTGCGCCGCGGGCAGGAGCCGGCCGCCGAGGAGCGCGGTGTAGAAGCGGGTGATGTCGCTGTTGGTGGAGACGACGGCGCCTGCCGCCCAGCCCCAGGAGGGGTCCAGTTCGGTGTAGTCGCGGAGCGAGCCGTCGGCGTCCCGGTTGTAGCCCTTGGGGTGGGCCTCGCGGATGCCCGTGTCCCCGGGGGCGGGGAAGTAGGTGTGGCGCAGGCCGATGCGGTCGACGATGCGCCGGTTGATCTCCTCGCCGAGCGGCCGCCCGGTGACCTTCTGGATGATCAGGCCGGCCAGCAGGTAGTTGGTGTTGTTGTACTCCCAGCTCGTGCCCGGGGCGAAGTGGGCCTTCTGGGCCAGGGCCGCGTCGAGGAGTTCGCGCGGTTCGTAGTAGCGCGTCGGGCTGGTGAGGATCGAGTCCTTGTCCACGTACTCGGGCAGGCCGCTGGTGTGCTGGAGCAGTTGGCGGACGGTGATGCGGTGTCCGTCGATGCCGTCGCCGCGCAGCAGGCCGGGCAGGTAGGTCTCGACGGGGGAGTCCAGGCCGACCTTTCCCTCGGCGACGAGCTGGAGCACGACGACGGCGGTGAAGGTCTTGGTGTTGCTGCCGATCCGCACCTGCCCGTCCGTGGGCACCTTGGCTCCGGTGGCGATGTCGCCGACGCCGGCGGTGTAGGTGCGGGTGCGGCCGTCGCGGCCCTTGACGGCGGCCAGCGCGGCGGGCAGACCGTCGTCCTTGACCAGCGCGTTCAGGCTCGACTGGACGTTGTCCGGCTTGCCGCCCGCGAACGCCGCGGTCGGTGCCAGCGCTCCGACCGTCATCACGCCGGCGGCCACGGCGGTCACGACCGCCACCGCCCGGTGCCGGCCGCCCCGGCGGGAGCGCGGGAGACGGCTGTGCGGTGCATGCTCGTTCACGAAGGGACCCCTCTGATGAATGGCGCCGGTGATTCCCGGCCTTGATCAAGAGGACCATTCAGGGGTAGGGGAGTTCGTCCGTATCCAGGACGAACCGCACCCGGGAGCTGGCTCCGGGAGCCGCCCCCAGCCAGGACCGTGCTCCCGGCGGTGCTCTTGTCGACCTTCCGGTGGAGCGGCTCTTCGAACGGGGGCGTGTTGTACTGCTGCGGGGAGCGCGGGAGGGCACCTACCGGGTGCTCGGGTCGGGAGGCCGGTGGGGCAGCATGGGTGACGGACCACCGCCGGGATCCGTGGCACCTCCGCGCCTGCGCGGGCGCGCAGACCCGGCCGAACGGAAGACATCTTCGTGACCGATACCGCCGCCGCCGTACCCACCGAGCAGATCCGGGCCCGTCTCGCCGGGTACGAGCGCCGGTTCAGCGCGCTGTCCGAGCAGTACTTCCAGGACCTGGCCGCCGCCTTCGACGTTCCGTCGTTCAGCCGGTTCACCCCGGACTGCCTGGCCCTGCTGCGGGACCTGTCGCTGCGCGGCGGCAAGCGGATGCGGGTGGCCCTGCTCTTCGAAGCCGCCCGGCTGGTGACTGCCGAGCCCGTGGAGGGGCTGGACGACGCCGCGCTGAGCATCGAACTCCTCCAGACCCACGGGCTGGTCCACGACGACATCATCGACGACAGCCCCACCCGCCGGGGCGGGCCCTCCACCTACTACGCCTACCGGGGGCGGTTCCCCGACCAGCCACAGACCGCGCTCGGGCTCGCCGTCCTCGCCGGCGACCTCGCACTCGCGCTGTCGCTCCAGGTCCTTCTTGATTCCCGGGCCCCGCTCCCGGTCCGGCAGGCCATGGTCGAGGTGCAGACGCGGGCGGCAACGGCCACGTTCGTCGGCCAGATCATCGACCTGGAGCGGGACTTCACCGCGGACCCGGACGAGGAGGTGCTGCACGACGTGGCCGACTACAAGACCGCGCGCTACTCGGTCCTCGCCCCGCTCCAGCTGGGACTGCTCGCCGCCGGCGTCCAGCCCGCCCGCCACGACGAGGAACTGCGCCGCTACGCCCGGCTGGTGGGGATCTGCGGGCAGCTGCGCGACGACTACCTGGACCTCTTCGGCGACGCGGGGACGATGGGCAAGCCCACCGGAACGGACATTCGGGAGGGGCGGCGCAACTACACCGTCCGTGCCGTCCTGGCGGCGGCCACCGACTCCGAGCGGGCCATGGTGGAGTCCGCGCTCGGCGACGGAGCCTGCACCGAGGAGACCATCGCCGCCATCCGCGACCTCGCCCACCGCCACGGCGTCCCGGAGCGGATGCGGGCGGACATGCGGCGCTTCGCCCACGCGGCCGCCACGGAGGCCGCGGCCTGGCGCCCCAGGTGGCGGGAGGAGGCCGTCGCGTTCTTCGAGTACCTGCCGAGGTGGAGCGTCGAGCGAGTCCGGTGAGGCGAGGTGAGGCGGGGTGGGATGAGGTGAGGTGGGCGAGCCGGGAATCCCACCCGTCCCTGACCGGCGGTCAGTTGGCTCCGGGCCCGACCTTGGTGGTGAGGACGAGCTTGCCGCGGGTGCGGCCCGCCTCGCCGCGGGCGTGAGCGGCCCCGGCCTGCTCCAGCGGGAAGGTCCGCTCCACCTCGACGGCGACCTCGCCGGCGTCGATCAGCGCGGCGATCGTCGTCAGCGCGGCGCCGTCCGGTTCGACCAGGAACGGGGTGACCTGCACGCCGGCCGCCTCGGTGGCCGCCGCCAGCTCGGGGGAGACGCCGGCCGGGATGGCGACCAGCAGGCCGCCGGGACGCAGGACCTTCAGGGCGCGGGTGCTGGTCAGGTCGTGGGCGTCGCCCACCAGGTCGATGACCACGTCGATGCCGGCGGTGGCGTCCTCGAAGCGGGTGCTGGTGTAGTCGATCACCTCGTCGGCGCCGAGCTCCTTGAGCCAAGGGTGGCGGGCGGCGCTGGCGGTGGCGATCACGTGGGCGCCCAGGTGGCGGGCGAACTGGACCGCGAAGTGGCCCACCCCGCCGGCTGCTGCGGTGATCAGCACCCGCTGGTCGGCCCGCACCCGGGCGGTGTCGACGACGGCCTGCCAGGCGGTCAGTGCCGCCAGCGGCACGGCGGCGGCGTGAACGTGGTCGAGCGTGGCCGGCTTGCGGGCGAACTGCCGGGCCGGGGCGGTCACGTACTCGGCGTAGGCGTTCGCGGCGCGCGGGAACCACGGCATGCCGTACACCTCGTCACCGGCCTTCAGCGTGGTCACGCCGAAGCCGACCTCCTCGACCACGCCGGACACGTCCCAGCCGAGCGTGAACGGCGGCTCACCCAGCAGGCCGGCCATGCCGGAGCCGCCGCGGGTCTTCCAGTCCACCGGGTTGATCCCGGCCGCGTGCACCCGCACCAGCACCTCCGTCGGCAGCGGCACCGGGCGCGTCACCTCGGCGACCCGCAGCACCTCCGGCCCGCCGAACGTGTCCTGGACCACCGCGCGCATCGTGTCTGCGGACATGCGTCATCTCCCGAAGCATCAGAGTGTGGAAGGCCGTTCAGCGGCCGTTCCTTGATGCCGGCGACGCTATCCCCGCAGGTATGGTTACCTTCAAGGGCTAGTACTTCCCATCGGGAAGTGTCCTGGTGAGGAGAGTGAGCATGACGACCACCTGCCCCAGCGGCGAGCACTCGCAGCACGACGTCTACGCCGCCCAGTGCCCCTGTCGCATCCTGCTCGACCTGCTCGCCAACAAGTGGGCCGCTCTCGCCATCGGCGCCCTCGAAGACGGTCCCCAGCGGTTCGGCGAACTCCAGCGCCGCCTCCAGGGCGTCAGCCCCAAGGTGCTGACCCAGACCCTGCGCCGCCTGGAGGACTTCGGCATCCTCGACCGCACCGTGTACCCCGTCGTCCCCCTGCACGTCGAGTACTCCCTCACCCGCCTCGGCCAGAGTGCCGCGGTGCCGTTGAACGCGCTTCGCTCCTGGGTCGAGGAGAACATCGACCAGGCCTTCCGCCCGGAGCCGGTCGCGGGGTAGCCCGGCATCGGCGACGACCGGCTCGCGCCGCGGAGGGGCCGGCCGGCACGCCGCTGACGGCGGGCTCGCGGTGGGGGCCTGAACTCAGGGCCGGCGCAGGCGGCGGCCCCGCTGGGCCTCCATCGCGCCGCGGGCGACGGCGCGGGCGTGGTCCTCGGCCTCCGGGTCGATGCCGAGCAGCCGGTTGTGGTGCAGGTGCACCAGGCCGGGCAGCTCCGACCCCCGGGGGGTGGCCGCGCGCAGCGCCTCGCCGTAGCGGGCGAGTGCACCGGCCCGGCGCTGCCAGCCGGCCAGCAGCTCGCCGCCGCCGGGCAGGGCGCGCAGGGCCGCCCGGTCGTCGGCGGGGTCGCTCAGCCGCACGGCCGCCGTCCGCAGGTCGCGCAGCTGGGTGTGGACGGCGGATCTGGGATAGGTGGTCAGCAGCCACTCCTCCGCCCGCGCGGCGCCCTCGGCGGTGTCCCCGTGGACGTGCCGGGCCAGGTCGAGCATGTTGAGGGCGCCCAGCAGCCTCGGGTCCAGGTCGAGCCGGCCCGCCTCCAGTGCGTCGAGCTGGGCGAGCACGGCCGCGCTGTCCGCGCCGAAAGCGTCCTCGGCGGCGGTGGTCGCGGCCGGGCCCCCGTAGCGCTCCCACTCGGGCTCGTAGGTGTCGAGCACCAGTCGCCAGGCCAGTCCGGAGCGGCGCAGTTCGGCGAACCAGTCGTGGCAGTTCGGCAGCAGTTGCCGGTTCAGCGCTGCCGGGTCGCCGTGGAAGCGCAGCCTTAGGTGCGGTTCGGGGTCGCGGTAGCGCAGGAAGAACCAGCGGTCCACCTCGGCGGGCAGTGCGGCGAGCAGGCGGGGCAACGCTCCGACGAGCAGTTCGTTCTGACGCCGCGTCGAGCAGTAGACCTTGGCGTAGAGCCACTCGCCGCCGGGCGGCTGGACGCGGAGCGCGGGCGTCGGGCGCACAGCGGGTCGGGGACGGGGACGGGGGCGCGGGATCGGCGCGTCGGCGAGCAGCGGGAAGACCACCTCCGCGGTGTGCGCGCCCGCCGGGCCCGACAGCCAGCCGTACGCGTCCTCGCCCGTCGGTGCCTCGCGCAGGACGGCGTCCGGCCACCGCGCGACGTCCTGGCGCAGCAGTCGGAGGTGCAGCCCGGTGGAGAGGTCGAGTTCCAGGCCGCGATCGGCGACGCAGAGCAGCACGTGGTCCGGTACGCTCCAGCGCTCCCGCCAGCGGTCGAACTCCAGCCGCCACTCCCGCTCCGGCATGGAGGTGTCGGCGAAGAACGGCGCGGACGGCCGCCAGCGGGCCGGGGCGAGCACGGTGCGTCCGTAGCGCACGCGCGGGGTGTACGGCGCCTGCTCCAGCGGGCCCCAGTCCCAGGTGAAGCCGGGCCGGACACCCGACAGGCGCAGCTCGCGCAGGAAGCGCCCCACGTTGCCGACCTGGGCCTGTGGGTTGAGCATGTTCCAGGCCAGCGGGACGATCCGGCGGCCGCTGCTCAGCCGCACCAGCTGGAGGCCGGTGAGGTCGGCTCCCACGGCGAGGTCGTCCAGCGGCACCGTGCCGGGGGCCGTGCGGTCGGCGAAGGCGCCGACGACGATCTGCCGGTCCAGCAGACGGCGGACCTGGTTGAGGTTGGCCGACCGCGACCGGGAGGCCCGCAGGACGAGTTGGGCGGTCTCGATGCTGTCGTCGCCAGTGCCGTCGTCAGTGCCGTCGTCAGTCGCGCTCTCGGCTTCCGCGCAGGCTGCCGCGATCCGCTGCGCGGCGTCCGGCAGCAGGTGGGAGAACCTGCCGATGGTCGCACCGGCGTGGTCCGCGCCGGTCTCCGGGGTCAGCCAGAGTCGGAACCGGCCGCGCGCCAACGCCTCGGCGGAGCCGGCCAGTACCCGGGCGTAGAGCTCCAGCGAGGCGGGCGGGGGCAGGTCGGTGTCGGGGCTGAGGCGCGCGAGCAGGCCGTCGTCGAGGACCACCTCGGATGCACCGGCCATGGCGGCGGCCTGGGCCAGCTCGATCCGCAGCGCGTCCGCGGGCGAGGGCTCGGGCCTGGCGGGCTGCTCGCGCTCGCTGGGCGGCATCAGGTAGCCGCCGGGCGCGCCGAGACCGCGGTCGGGGTCGAGCAGTTCGGTGAGGGGGACCAGCCGGTCGGTGCCGTAGCGTTCGACGAACTCGCCGTGGTACTGGGCCAGGTGGGGCGGCGCGCTGCGGGCGCGGGAGACCCGCCACAGTGCCTCGGCGGCGCGTTCGGCCTCGGCCGCCACCTCGGCGGGCAGCGTCACGTCGGCGTCCAGGGCCAGATCCACCTGGAGCCGGCGGTCGGTCTCGTGCAGGCGTCGCATCCGGCGCAGGACGGACGAGTAGTCGGTGCCGGGCCGGGCCGCGCCCAGTTCCCGGTGGACGGCGGCGAGTTCCGCCCGCTCGGGGCCGGCGGGCAGGCGGTCCAGGACGTGCGCCAGCGGGTCGGTGGCAGTGGTCGGCGGGCGCAGGTCGGTGAGCAGGAACTCGCGCTCGACCAGCTGCCCCAGCAGGCCGTTCACACGTTGTTCCGGGGTGCCGGGGAACCGCTCGCACAGCCGACGGCCCAGCTCGGCGAACTGGACGGGCTCCGCCGTCAGTTCCAGTACGGCGCGCACGGCGGGGGTGTGGCGGATGGAGACCTCGATGACGGTCCGGCCGGCCGTGGGCTCCGCGGCGTGGCGTTCGGGCACGTAGGGCAGGACGAGACGGTCGCCGCGGACGAAGGTGAGCTCGTTGGCGACGACCCGCAGCGCCGCCAGGGTGTCGGGCCTGGTCTCCAGGCCGGCGAGCAGCGCGCTCAGCCAGCCCATGTCGGGCCGGGCGACGGGACGGTGGGCGGTGCCGAGCCGTGCGCTCGCGTCACCGGGCTCGGGTGCGGGTGCGGCGGCCGTGGGTGCGGAGGCCGCCACCCGGACGGCGGCGACGCCGGCGAAGAGCCCGAAGGGTGTGGGCCGCGCGGCCATCCGGAGCTGGTAGCGGCTCAGCGAGAGCACGGCCTTGCGCAGGCGCTTCGGCTCGACGGCGCCTCCCTACCGCACCTTGTCCACGAGACGTGCCAGCGACGGGCTGGCCAGGGCGACGGCGGCCCGCAGCTCGGGGTCGGCACCGAGCCGGGCGAGCTGCCGGGACAGCTGTTCCGGCTCGTCGGCCGCCTCGGCGGGAAAATCCGCGAAGGTTTCCTCGATGCGGTTCCGAGGAAAGACCGGAGCCCGCAACAATGCGGTGTCCGCGCAGCGGAACAATGGAGTTCCAGCCCCTCGGAAAGGTGCGGTTGCGGGCATGCGAGAGCTCCTTGTTCAAACCCCTGGAAAACCTGGGGAATTTCCCGTCCTGAATACCGCCCCGGGCGGGCCGAAAGCCCGCCCGGGGCGCTCTGCGGCGACGGCTCAGCAGTGGAAGCCGTGGCTGCAGAAGCAGGTGCCCAGCGACGGGTGCTGCACGGCAGCGGCCTCGTCGCCCTGGCTGACGGTCTCCTTCAGGTCCAGGTCGAAGGCGTCGAACTGAAGCTCGGCGTCGGCGAAAACAATGTTCTGCATTATTTTCTCCCTTTCGGAATCAGCCGGTCCGTCCGGCTCGTGAATGACGCTACGAGGCTTTTCGATTTCCGTCAACCGAAGCCCCGTGGGGAATCTTTCGAGATTTGTGGCAAGGTGTCTTCGGGCATGCCGAAACCACGATCCGAAAGAAGGACATGGCATGGAGAATTCCATGATGGAAAACCGGGGGAAAGGCGCCGTCGAGCGGACGGCGGAGGAGGCGGTGGAGTCGGTCGCGCGGCTGCTGCGCGATCCCGACCGGGCGCCCGGAGTCATGGCGGCCCCGGGGAACGCCGATCCGTACCTCGGGGTGAGCCCGTGGTCAGCGGCGTCGCTCGGCGACGGCTACCCGGGCATCGCGCTGCTGTTCGCCCGGCTGGCACGGCAGGACCGGTCCTGGCGTCCGGTGACGCACGCCCAGCTGTCTTCGGCGGTTTCCCTGCTGGGTGGGGGGAGCGCGGCGGACAGCCTCTACCAGGGCGCGCCCGCGCTGGCCTTCGCGGTCCGTACGGCGGTCGCCGGCCCGGGGGACTACGCCGGGCTGCTCGCGGCCCTGGACCGCCGGGTGGCGGAGCGGGTCCATGTGCTGCTGACGCTGGAGCGGGCCCGGCTGGCCGCGGGGGAGCGGGGGCCGGCCATGGCCGCGTACGATGTCATCGGCGGTCTGACCGGGCTCGGCCGCTATCTGCTGGCCTGCGGTGACGGCCAACGGCCGCTGTTGGTCGCGGTGTTGGAGTATCTGGTCGAGCTGAGCCGGCCGCTGCGGATCGGTGGCCGCACGGTGCCCGGCTGGTGCGTGCCGGGGCCGCCCTCGCCCGGAGCGGATGCGCGGTTCCCCGACGGTCACCTCAACCTGGGCTTGGCGCACGGCGTTCCGGGGCCGCTGGCCCTGCTGGCGCTCGCCCGCCGCGAGGGAGTCGTGGTGCCGGGGATGGCCGAGGCCGCGCACCGGATGGCCCAGTGGCTGCTGGCACACCGCCGCCACGACGACGAGGGCGCTGGCGGCCCCGACTGGCCGGCCTCCCTCACCTCCGGGCACGAGCACCGGCCCGGTGGGGACCGGCCCGGCGGAGTCGACGCCCCCCGGGCCAGGGCCGCCTGGTGCTACGGAACGCCGGGCGTCGCCCGCTCCCTGCAACTGGCCGGGCAGGCGTTCGACGAGCCCGACTGGGAGGCCGGGGCGGTCCGTGCGTTCCACGCCGTGCTGGACCGGCCGCGCGAGCGGCGGGGCCTGCACGACGCCATGCTCTGCCACGGCGCCGCGGGTCTGCTCCAAGTCACCGCCCGGGTGGCCCGGGACAGCGGTGACGCGCGACTGCTGGCCCGGCTCGGACCGCTGGCCGAGGAGGTCATCGCCCACTACGACCCCGAGGCCGCGTTCGCCTTCCCCTGCCTGCCCCCGCCCGGCGCGGTCACACCCGGCGGGGAGCGGCCGACCTGGGCGCGCGACCGGGCAGGGTTCCTGGAAGGAGCGGCCGGCGTCGCGCTCGCCCTGGTCGACCACCTGGCGGGCGGCGCGGAGGAGGCCGGCGCCCTGCCGTGGGACGCCGCGCTGCTGCTCGCGTAGCGGCCGCCCCGGTGCGGGCGGGTCGGTGCGGTCTGCCGTCGGCGGGCCGCCCGGCCCGCCCGTTCGGAGCGGGTGTCGGGGCGCCTGCCCGAGCTGCGTGCAGGCGGAACCGGTCAGGATCATCGGAGGGTGTCTCGTTCTTCGGGGCACGTGAGATGCCGCCGCCGGTGCGCCGGTCAACCGGCGCGGGCGGTACGGGCGGTGCGGGCGAGTGGCGAACCACCCCGACCCCGGGCAGCACGGACTGCCGCCCGGATCAGGGCAGTTGGCGCACGTCGGGCCGGAGTCTCAGACGTGCACGATGGTGAGGGGAGTGCGGCGGTGACACGTACTATGACCGGGTTTCATCGCCCACCTCCCTCGGTTGCGCGCGGACAGGGCAGCGCCGGGCCCTCGTCGGACCCCTGCTGCCGGGTGGCGACACCCCTCACGTAAGAGCTTCGGCACTGCACGGCGTATCCCCACCCGAGCGGGCGGGAAGCCACTTCGGGTCACCCCTTAAGCCGAGGAGACCTGTCCTGACCCTGGGCGTCTCTCGACGTCGTCGGATCAGTGGCCTGTATCCGTGCAGACGCCTCACCGAACGAGGAGTCGCGTCGACAAGTAGACGCGCCCCCCGACCAGGGTGTCAAGCCGCTCCGACCCCCCGTCAGAACCGCCCGGACCGCCCGTCATCAGCACGTTTCCTCCGCGGCACAAACTGTTCGCCTGCGGCGCGGGCCCCGGTGGCCACTGACCGACAGAGGCCCTGCCGGAGGTGTCTCCGGCAGGGCCTCTGGCCTTCGGCGCGGGTCAGCTCCTGTGGCGGGGGAGCCGGTGGGACTCGACCGGTCGTCCGTCGGCGAGGTGCTCGGTGACGATGCGGCCGGCGACGGCCGGGTCGATCCTCCCGTACCAGACGTCGTCCGGCTGCACGCTGACGACGGGGGCCTGGTTGCAGGGGAACTGGCACCCCGTCTGGGTGACGAGCACGTCGTCGTCGCCGAGGCCGTGCTCGGTCAGCTTCTGTACCAGGGCGCGTAGCCCCTCCTCCGCGCCCTGGGCCGCGCAACGCGGGCCGCGGCACACCAGGACCTGGTGCCGGTGGCCGGGGACGTCCTCCCAGGCCGCGGACGTGAGGCCGGGCTCCTCGCCGGTGATGGCCTTCGTCACCGCGGCCACCGCGGGGACCGCGTCCGGTGAGTCGGCGAGGCGGGTCGCGACGAGGAGTTCGGGACGGTGGCCCGCGCGCTCGCGCCACCAGTGCGCCGCGATCCGCCGTAGCCAGGACTGGCCCGGGCCGGAAGCCGCGAGGCGGACGCCGATCACGACCACGGTCTCGGTGCCCGCGTCGGCCAGCCTGGTCAGCTCGGCCGACAGGGAGGGGTCCGCCTGCTGCAGGAAAGCGATCGAGGCCCGGTGCGACGCCGCGGTCCGGAGGAGTTCGTCACGACGGACGGCTTCCCCGATCGACATGCCGACCAGGAGCGTGGCACTGCGGCGGGCGGGTGCGCCTGGGGCGGGGAGGGTCATGGTGATGTCCCTTCGGGGAGCAGTCCGTTCCACCGGATGTGCGGCCTGTCGTGCCGGGGGTGTCGTTCCACGGTCACGTCGACGCCGTAGACGTGCGCGATCGTGGGCGAGGTGAGCACGTCGGAGCTGGGCCCGTGGGCGACCAGCCGGCCGTCGAGCAGGACGGCGACCTCGTCGCAGTAGGCGGCGGCGAGTTCGAGGTCGTGCAGCGCGGCCACCGTGGTGACGCCCAGCCCGCGCACGGCGCCGAGGAAGCCGAGTTGGTGGCGCAGGTCGAGGTGGTTGGTGGGCTCGTCGAGCAGGAGCACGCCGGGCTCCTGCACCAGCGCCCGCGCGAGCTGGACCCGTTGCCGTTCGCCGCCCGACAGCGTCGGCCAGGCCCGGTCGAGCAGGTGTCCGACGTCGGCCGCGGCAACGGCATCGGCGAACACGGACCGCTCGTGGGCGTCGGCGGCGGAGTCCATCGGCACGGGCCAGCGGCTGCGGTACGGCGTGCGTCCGAGCTCGATGACCTGACGGACCGGCAGTGACAACCGGGTGTCCGCCTGCTGCTCCATGAAGGCCACCCGTCGTGCTCGTCGGCGGGCCGTGAGGGCGTGGAGGTCCTCTCCGTCCAGGAGGACGCGCCCCGCGCTCGGCCGGGTCAGTCCGGCGACCGCGCGCAGCAGGGTGGTCTTCCCGGCGCCGTTGGGCCCGAGCAGGCCCGTGATCCGGCCGGGGGCGAACGCGAGCGAGACCGCGTCCAGCAGCGTGGCTCCGCCGATGCGCACGCGGAGCTCCTCCGCGCGCAGCTCGGCGGGCGGCGTCACGGTCACTGCGGTCCCCCCTCGGCCCGCCCCTGGCGCCACAGCAGCCAGGCGAAGAAGGGCGCTCCGAGTCCGGCCGTGATGACGCCGACGGGGATCTCCCGGTCGGGCAGGACCGAGCGCGCCACGATGTCGCTGCCCACCAGGAGGGACGCACCCACCAGTGCCGACACGGGCAGCAGGAGGGCGTGGCGCGGGCCGCAGACCAGCCGGACCACGTGCGGTACGACCAGGCCGAGGAACCCGATGACGCCGGTGTTGGCGACCAGGCACGCGGTCACCAGCGCGGCGGTGGCGACGAGGAGCCAGCGGGTGCGCTCGACGTGGACGCCGAGGGAGCGGGCGGCGGTCTCGCCGAAGGCGAAGGCGTCCAGGTCGCGGGCCGAGGAGGCCAGGACCGTGACGCCGACCAGCGCGACCGCGGTCAGGAAGACGGCGGTGGGCCAGCGCACGCCGGCGACCGAGCCGAGCGTCCACTCCATGACACCGCGCGCCGCGTTGCGGTCCCCGAGGACCAGCACGACGAACGAGGTGTAGGCCCCGCACATCTGCCCCACCGCGATGCCGGCGAGCACGGTCCGGGTGGTCGGTAGGGACCGGGTGCGGGCGCCGGCCAGTGCCAGGACGACGGCGGCGGCGAGCAGGGCACCGGCGAAGGCCGCCGTCGCCACCGCGCCGGTGCCCACGGCGCCGGTCACGCCGACGCCGAGGACGATCACGGTGACCGCGCCTGCGGCGGCTCCGTCGGAGATCCCGAGCAGGAAGGGATCGGCCAGGTCGTTCCCGGTCAGCGTCTGCAGCACCGCGCCGCAGACCGCGAGGCCTGCGCCGGTGGCAGCCGCTCCCAGAACCCGGGGCAGCCGCAACTGCCAGACGATCTGGTCGTCCAGCAGCGTGACGTGCTGGCCGCCCAGCCCGAGACGGCGCGCCACGACATCGATCACCGTCCGGACCGGCTCGGGTTGCGAGCCCACGGCCAGGCCGAGGAGCACGGTGGTCAGCAGCAGGGCCGCGCCGATGGCCAGGGCCGCCGTCGCGCGGCCCGGACCGGAGGGCCGCACGACGGGGCGGGGTTCGGTGGTCATGAACCCGGGTGCAGCTGGCCCAGCCCTGCGGACACCCGGGCGGCACCGTCGGCGAGCCGCACGCCGGGAGTCGACTCCGAGAACGGCACCACCACGAAAGCCTTGCGCTGCACGGCGGTGAGCTTGCTCAGCACCGGGTCGTTCTCCAAGTAGTCGATCTTGGACTGGGCGGTGTCCCAGCCGGCGTCCGCGACCACGATGGCGTCCGGGTCCGCCGCGACGACCTTCTCCCAGCTCACGTTCTGCCAGCCACCGGGCAGGTCCCCGAAGACGTTGCGGGCGCCCACGGCATCGAGCACGAGCTGAGGTCCGCCGTGGCCGGCACCGACGAACGGCGACTTGGTGTCCGAGTCGTACCACAGGACCTTCAGACTCTTGCCCGCGGCCGTCGCCGTGAACTGGGCGAGCTGCTGCTCCTGCTGCTGCTGGATCGCGGCGGCCCGCTCCGTGACACCGAAGACCTTGGCGACGTCGTTCAGTTCACCCCACACCGCCTGCCAGGTCGTCGGCGGCACCTGGCTCTTGTCCGAGCAGCCGAACGGGGACAGGTACGACGGGATGCCCTGGCCGCGCAGCTCGTCCCGGCTGCCCGCGACCTTGTCGGTGAACGCGCTGGAGTAGGAGGCGTACAGGAAGTCGGGACGGGCCGCGAGGAGCTTCTCCTTCGTCGGGTAGTCCTTGGAGAGCACCGGGACGGAGTCGTAGGCCGCCTTCCACTTCTCCGGGACGGAATCGTCGAGGTAGGCGGTACCGGCCATGCGGGACTGCAGGCCGAGGGACAGGGCCACCTCGGTGGCACCCTCGTTGAGCGTCACCAGCCGGGCGGGCGGCGCGCCGACCGTCACGGTCGTCCCGCAGTTGTCCACGCTCACCGGCGCGGCACTTCCGGCCGCCCCGCCGGACGTGGCGGGCGCGGGGGCGCCGGTGCAAGCCCCGAGCGCGCCGGTGAACAGGACGGCCGCGACCACCCGGCCGACACGTATCGGACCTGTGGGACGAACGGAACATATCGATCGAAACGGATACAGCAGACCGCTGGGCACGTGTTCTCCAAAACCCTCGTGGAACATGTCGCGCCGTGGCCGGTCTCCTGGCTTCCGCATCAACACGCCGCAGCCGACCTTCCCGGACGGCTCTTCCAGCCCGCCCAGTGGCCCTGACCGCTGGAAAAGCCGGTCAGCGAGGGCCGCGGAACTCCGCGGCAACAGTGGCGAGGGCCGCACCGGACTCAGACCGGTTTCCCGTACACCACGGCGATGGCAAGGTATCAGGCGTGGTCAGGTCGGTGCTGACCGGCTCAAGGACGCCCACCGGCCACGCGAAGCGCCGGCAGCGGCAGCGCCTTGACGGAGGTGTGTGTTCGGCCTGCCGGCTTTCCAGCGCGCTGTCACGCAGTGGCGGTGGCAGCTTCGGTGGCTCCGCCAGTTGAGGGTGACTGGAGGGAGCAGGCCGAGATCCGGACCGCGAGCTCCTCGTAGTCGACGGGTTCGCCACACAGCCGGCGTACGGAAGCAAGGCCCAGGCTGGCCTGTCCGGTGGCCTCCACGAGAGCACGGGAAGCAACGTAGAAGCGCCACTGGCCGATGTCGAGCGGGTCGTAGTCGGCGTGGGTGAGCGCGGTATGGAGGGCGAAGACGTAGACATCCGCGTTGTAGGACTGCTCTGCGGCGTCACCGTCCTCGGGAGTCCAGGTGCGTCCGCGCAGCCGGGAGAAGCGAATCTCCGACAGCTGACGCTGCCCCCAGGCTTGGAGGTAGGCGCTGGTCTTGACCTCGATCCTGAGCCCGTCAGGCGTCAGGACATCGAAGCTGTCCCATTCCATGTTGCGTGCCACAGCGCCGACGGCGCGGTGGACCAGGAATTCCGCGAGCAGGCCCCGGGTGGTGTTGGTTCGCAAGTCGGGCATCGCGTAGCGCCAGAAGTCCAGCACCGTCCCGGCATCGGTGCCGCGGAAGGCCTCGTTGCCGTCGAGCGGCGCCAGTTCGGCCGGGGTGTGCCAGGCGTTGGGGGCGGCGGAGTCGGAGAGCATTCCCCCAGCCTGACACGGGCGCCGGACGGGGAGGGCGGTATCGGGGGCAGCGCTCAAAGTCCACGGCGCTGTGCCCTCGCGCCCTCCCGGGCTGGAGAGCTGCTGTTTCCGCAGGTCAGAGGCCTGATTGCTGCCTCGAAGTGCCGCGGTTCCTCGGCGGCCGCAAGCGCAGCTGCGGCGAGTCCGCAGGACTCGGTCTGTGCCCGTGTGTTACTGGGTACGGAGGGGATCGACGGGGGAGTGGGTCGCGAGTGGCGAGAGGTCGGAGCCGGGGCGTGAGTGGTGAACTGCGGTATGACGATCTGGTGCGGCCGCTGCCGGAGTTGCTGAGGAGGCACACCGAACGGTCGGGGGACCGGGTCGCGTTCCACGACTTCTCGCGCGGTGTCAGCTACGCCGAGTTGGAGCGGCGGACCGGGCGGCTGGCCGGGTCGCTCGTGCGGGCGGGGGTCCGGCGCGGGGATCGGGTGGCGCTCTGCCTGGGCAACTGCGTGGAGCTGGTGGAGGGTTGCCTCGCCGTGCTGCGGGCGGGGGCGGTCGGTGTCCTGCTCAATCCCCGCTCCTCCGACGACGAACTCGACTACTACCTGCGGGACAGCGGCGCCTCGGCCATCATCACCGACCCCGCGCACCTCGCGCAGCTGCACCGCCTCGGCGCCGCGTACCGCGGCCTGCACACCGTGCTCACCGGGGCGGGCCCGATCCCCTCGAACGCCCCCGACGGCACCGTCCTCTTCGAGGCCGAAGCCGAGGCCGCGACCGGGAGCGGGAGCGACGGGCCCGCGGCCCCCGACGACCTGGGGCTCGACGATCCGGCCTGGCTGCTCTACACCTCCGGGACCACCCACCGCCCCAAGGGCGTGCTCTCCACACAGCGCAGCGCACTGTGGTCGGTGGCGGCCTGCTACGCGCCGCTCTTCGGGCTCTCCTCCGAGGACCGGCTGCTGTGGCCGCTGCCGCTGTTCCACAGCTTCGGGCACTCCCTCGCGATCCTGGGCACCACGGCCGTCGGCGCGAGCACCGCGATCGCCGGCGAACTGCCCACGCCCGGTGAGGCCTTGACGCCCGGCGACCTGTGGCGCACGCTGCGCACTCCGAGCGCCGCCCTCGGCGGGCCGTTCACCGTCCTGGCGGGCGTCCCCACGACGTACCACCGGTTGATGGCCTCGGCGAAGGACACCCCGCTCCCCGCACCGCGGCCCGGGCTGAGGCTCTGCGTCACGGCGGGCGCGCCGTGCCCGCCCGAGCTGCGCGGGGCGGTGGAGGAGACGCTCGGCGCGCCGCTGCTCGACGTCTACGGCAGTACCGAGACGTGCGGCGCGATCGCGGTGGCCCGCCCGAACGGCCCCCGGGTCGACGGGTCCTGTGGACTACCGGTACCCGGGGTCGAGGTTCGCGTGGTCGATCCGGACAGCGGCGTCGACGTCCTCGCGGGCGGCGAGGGCGAGATCTGGGTCAGCGGTCCGAATCTCATGACGGGCTACCACGACCAGCCGGAAGCGACGGCCGCCGCGCTGCGCGAGGGCTGGTACCGGACCGGGGACCTCGGCCGTCGCGCCGAACACGGCCACCTCGTCCTCACCGGCCGGGTCAGCGAACTGATCATCCGGGGTGGCGAGAACATCCACCCCACGGAGGTCGAGCACGTCCTGCGGGGCTGTCCCGGGGTGCGGGACGCCGTGGTCCTCGGCCTGCCGCACGGCGTCCTCGGCGAGGTCCCGGTCGCCTTCGTGGTGCCCGGCCCGGAAGGCCTGGACCCGCGGCTGGTGCTCGACGTCTGCCGCTCGCAGCTCGCGGAGCACAAGGTCCCCGTCGAGGTCCGCGAGATCGCGGCCGTCCCGCGCACGCCGTCGGGCAAGATCGTCCGCCATGCGGTGCTCAGCGACCCGGCTGCGGCGCCGGCCCCGGCCGGGGGTTCCCTGGGCCGCGGGCTGCTGCCGCTGCCCCGGGAGGAGCAGGAACGCGCGCTGTGCGAGAGGGTGTGCGCCGAGACGGCCCGGGTCTGCGGACGGGCGCCGGAGAGCGGGCCCGGGGCGGGCGGCTCCTTCGCGGACCGCTCGTTCGCGGACCTCGGGCTGACCTCGCTCGGCGCCATCGAGCTGATCGACCGGCTCGCGGCGTCGACCGGGCTGAGCCTGCCGACGACGCTGGTCTTCGACCACCCCACCCCGGCCGCCGTCGCCCGCCACCTGCACACCGAACTGTTCGCCGCCGCACCCGCCGCACCCGCCGCACCCGTACCCGTCGTACCTGCTGCACCCGCGCCCGCGCGCGCCACCGCACCGCGGACCGCCGAGCCGGAGGAGCCGTACGACCGGGACCCGGTGGTGATCGTCGCCATGGCCTGCCGCTACCCCGGTGGCGTGGAATCCCCCGAAGGGCTCTGGGAGTTGGTGTCGCAGGGCACGGACGCGATCTCGGACCTGCCGACCGACCGGGGCTGGGACCTCGCCGCCCTCTACGACCCCGACCCGGACCGGATCGGCACCTGCTACACGCGCAGCGGCGGATTCCTGCACAGCGCCGCGGAGTTCGACGCGGGCCTGTTCGGCATCTCGCCGCGCGAGGCGTTCGCCATGGACCCGCAGCAGCGGCTGCTGCTGGAGGTCACCTGGGAGGCGTGGGAGCGGGCCGGGATCGACCCGGCGTCCGTCCGGGACAGCGACACGGGCGTCTTCCTCGGCGTGATGTACGGCGACTACGCCTCCCGCTTCACCGAGCACGAACTGGAGGCCCACCTCGCTCTGGGCTCGGCCGGCAGCGTGGCCTCCGGCCGGCTCTCCTACGTGTTCGGCCTGCGCGGGCCCGCGATCACCGTCGACACGGCGTGCTCGTCCTCGCTGGTCGCCGTGCACCAGGCGGCCCAGGCGCTGCGCTCGGGCGCGTGCTCGCTGGCGCTGGCCGGCGGCGTCACGGTGATGGCGACGCCCAACCCGCTGGTCGCGTTCAGCCGCCAGCGCGCCCTCGCACCCGACGGCCGGTGCAAGTCCTTCTCGGCCACGGCGGACGGCACCGCCTGGGCCGAGGGCGCCGGGGTGCTGCTGCTGGAGAGGCTTTCCGACGCGCGCCGCAACGGACACCCGGTGCTGGCCGTGGTGCGCGGCAGCGCCGTCAACTCCGACGGCGCGTCCAACGGCCTGACCGCGCCCAACGGCCGCGCCCAGCAGCGCCTGATCCAGCTGGCGCTGGCCGACGCCGGGCTGCGCGCGCACGAGGTGGACGCCGTGGAGGCGCACGGGACGGGCACCGCGCTCGGTGATCCCGTCGAGGCGCGGGCGCTGCTCGCCGGCTACGGCCGGGGCCGGGGGCCGGAGGAGCCCCCGCTGTGGCTGGGCAGCGTCAAGTCCAACCTCGGACACACCCAGGCCGCCGCCGGAGTCGCCGGGATCATCAAGATGGCCCAGGCCATGCGGCACGGCGAGTTGCCCAGGACCCTGCACGTGGCAGCCCCCACCCCGCACGTCGACTGGTCCGCGGGCCGGGTCGAGCTGCTGACCGCCGCCCGGCCGTGGCCCGCGCCCGCCGGCCGGCCGCGCCGGGCCGGCGTGTCGGCCTTCGGGATCGGCGGCACCAACGCGCACGTGATCATCGAGGAGCCGGCCGCCGCCGACCGCGCCCCGCTGCAGGAACCCGCGCGGCCCCAGGGGCTGGCGGTGCCGTGGCTGGTCGGCGGTGCCGACGAGGCGGCCCTGCGGGCCCAGGCGCGACGGCTGGCCGACCACGTCGCCGCCCGGCCGGGCCTCTCGTCGGCGGACGTGGGCTTCTCGCTGGCGGTGTCGCGGTCGGCGCTCACGCACCGGGCGATGGTGCCGGCCGCGGACCGCGAGCGCATGCTGGCCGGACTCCGGGCGATCGCCGACGGCACGCCCGCCGACGGCACGCCCGGCGCCGGGGCGTTGACGCGCCTGGCCGACCCGCGCACCCGCACCGCCTTCCTGTTCACCGGGCAGGGCGCGCAGCGCACGCGGATGGGCGAGGAGCTACGGGAGGCGTTCCCCGCGTTCGCCGAGGCCTTCGACGAGGTCTGCCACGCGCTGGACGGCGAACTCGACCGGCCGCTGCGCACGGTGATCCGTGCCGAGCCGGGCTCGCCGGACGCCCTGCTCGACCGCACGGACTTCACCCAGGCCGCCCTGTTCGCCTACGAGGTGGCGCTCTTCCGGCTGGTGGAGTCCTGGGGCGTGCGGGCCGACTTCCTGGCGGGGCACTCCGTGGGCGAGTTGGCGGCCGCGCACGTCGCCGGGGTGCTGGACCTCTCCGACGCCGTACGCCTGGTCGCGGCGCGCGGGCGGCTGATGCGGGCGCTGCCGGACGGCGGGGCGATGGTGGCCCTCGACGCGGCGGAGCACGAGGTCCTGCCCGAACTCGTGGACGTGGCCGACCGCGTGGCGATCGCCGCGGTCAACGGACCGCGCGCGGTGGTGGTCTCCGGCGCGCGGGACGCGGTGCTCGCCGTCGCGGCGCGGTTCGAGGCCCGCGGCCGCCGCAGCACGCGGCTCAAGGTCGGCCACGGCTTCCACTCGCCGCTGGTGGACCCGGTGCTCGACGAGTTCCGCCGCGTCGCCGAGACGCTGGAGTTCCGGCCGCCGCGGATCCCGGTGGTCTCCACCGTGACGGGATCTCGGGCGGCGCCCGAGGAACTGGGCTCCGCGGACTACTGGGTGCGGCACGCGCGGCTTCCCGTCCGGTTCGCCGAGGCCGTGGAGTGGCTGGGCGCCAACGGCGTCGGGGGCTTCCTGGAACTCGGCCCGCAGCCCGTGCTCACCGCGTACGCGCAGGAGTGCCCGACCCCGCAGGACGGCGGCCCGGTGTTCCAGGACGGCAGCGGCCCGGTGTTCGCCTTCGCGGCCCGCGACGGCGAGCGGGAGCCGGACACGCTGCTGGCGGCCGTGGCCCGGCTCCATGTGCGCGGCGCCGGCGTCGACTGGCCCGCGGTGTTCGCGGAGCGCGGGCTGCGGCGCGTGGAGCTGCCGACCTACGCCTTCCAGCGCCGGCGGTACTGGCTGGACCCCCTGCGCCCGGCCGGGGCCGGGGCCGGGGCCCACCCGGGCCCCGGCGAGCATCCGCTGCTCGGCCCGCCGTTCGAGGTGCCGGGCACCGGGCGCACGGTGCTCTCCGGCCTGCTGTCGGCGAGTGCCCAGCCGTGGCTCGCCGACCACGTCGTCGGCGGGGCGCCGCTCGTGCCGGGGACGGCGTTCGTCGAGATGGCTGTGCGCGCGGGCGACGCGGCCGGCTGCGGCACGCTGGAGGAGCTCGTGATCCTGCGGCCGCTCGCGCTGCCCGCTGCGGGGGTACGGGTCCAGGTCGTGGTGGGGGCGGTGGACGACTCCGGTCGGCGGTCCGTCGAGATCCACGCGCGACCGGTGGAGGCCGCCGAGGCCGCCGATCCCGCCTGGACGCCGCACGCCACCGGCCTGCTCACCCGCACGCCCGAGCCGGGCACGGCACCGGAGGGGCACGGCCTGACGCAGTGGCCGCCGCCCGGCGCCGCGGAGATCGATCCCGCCGGCGCCTACGAAGCCGCGGCGGAGCGCGGTCTGGCCTACGGGCCCGCGTTCCGCGGCGTGCGCGCGCTGTGGCGGCGGGGTGCGGAGGCGTTCGCGGAGGTCCGGCTGCCCGAGCCGTGGACGGCCGAGGCGGACCGGTACGGCATCCACCCCGCGCTCCTGGACGCCGCCGCGCACGCCTCGATGCTCGCCGCGCACGCCCCGGGAACCGACCCGGGCGGGGGCGCGGACGCGGACGGGGGCGCGGGCGGCGCCCGGGTGCCGTTCCAGTGGAGCGGCGTGTGCCTGCACGCCGCCGCGGCGTCGACGGTGCGGGTGCGGATCGCGCCGGTCGGCGAGGCAGGCCCCGCCTCGGAAGGCGGCGCGCTCTCGATCACGCTCGCCGACCCGGCGGGCCGCCTGGTGGCCCGCGTCAACTCCCTCTCCACCAGGGAGCTTCCGGCCGGACACCGCGACCCCGGACAGGACATCGCCCAGCGCGCCCTGCTGCGCCCCGACTGGGTCCCCGTCGCACTGCCCGGCGGGGCACCGCAGTCAGCGGGCTGGACGGTCCTCGGGCCGGACCAACTGAACCTCGGCGCCTTCGTCCCCTTCGCCGGCCCGTCCTCGCCCGCGGCCGGCGCGGACGCCACCGCCCCGCCCCGCCACCTGGCGCTCACCGCCGTCGGCTCGGAATCGGAAACGGACCGCGGCCCGCTGGCCGACGTCCACCTGCTGACCACCCGGGTGCTCAAGGCCCTACAGGACTGGCAGGACGATCCGGTCACCGCGGGCTCGCAGCTCGTGGTGGTGACGCGGAACGCCACCGCACCCACGCCGGACCTGGCGGGAGCCGCGGTCTGGGGGCTGGTGCGTACGGCGCAGTCGGAGTTGCCGGGGTGCGTGGTCCTGATCGACGTGGACGAGGACCCCGCCTCCCTGCGCCTGTTGCCCGCGGCGGCCGCCAGCGCCGAGCCCCAACTCTCCCTGCGCGCCGGGCGGGCGACGGTGCCGCGGCTGGTCGGCGTCCCGGCGACGGTCCACCTGCCCGAGCCCTGGCCGGCCGAGAGTGCCCAGCCCCGCCGCTCCGGTGCCTTCGACCCGGACGGCACGGTGCTGATCACCGGCGGCACCGGAGCACTGGGCGCGGACCTGGCCGGGCACCTGGTCGACGCGTACGGGGTCCGCCACCTGCTGCTGACCGGGCGGCGCGGCCCGCACGCACCGGGCGCCGACGCCCTGCGCGCGAGTCTGGCGGAGCGGGGCGCGCAGGTCAGGATCGTCGCGTGCGACGTGGCCGACCGGGCCCGGCTCGCCGAGCTGATCGAGCAGTGCGACCCCCCGCTGACCGCCGTCGTGCACGCCGCCGGGGTCCTCGACGACGGAGCGCTGGCCGCGTTGTCCCCCGAGCGGCTGGCGGCGGTCCTGCGGCCGAAGGCGGACGCGGCCTGGCACCTGCACGAGTTGACCCGCGACCGGGGCCTGTCGGCCTTTGTCCTGTTCTCCTCGATCTCGGGCGTGCTGGGCCGGGCGGGCCAGGGCAACTACGCCGCGGCGAACGCGTTCCTGGACGCGCTCGCCCAGCACCGGGCCGCCGCCGGTCTGCCCGCCGTCTCGCTGGCGTGGGGCATGTGGGGTCACGACGCGGGCATGGCAGCCCAGTTGACCGAGGGCGCGGGGCACCCGAGGCCCGACGACGTGGTCCGGGCGTTCACCCCCGCCCAAGGGTTGGCCCTGTTCGACGCGGCACTGCGGACGGGAGCCCCCGTACTCGCGCCGGTCCTGCTCGACCGGGCCGCGCTGCGCGCCGCCGCAGGGCAACTACCGCCGCCGCTGCGCGACCTGGCGCGCCACGGTCGGCCCGCCGCCGAAGTGCAGAGCGGTGAGACCGAACCGCCGCCGGGCGGCCGGGAGGGCTCGGAGCCCGGGGCGTGGCGCACGCTGCTGGCCGGGCTGCCCGCCGAGGAGCGCGGGGCCGCGCTCACGGAACTGCTGCGCGGCGACGTGGCCGCGGTGCTCGGCTACTCCGGCGCGCAGGACCTGCCCGCCGGCAGGACCCTGGCCGAGCTCGGCTTCGACTCCCTGACGGCCGTCCAGTTCCGCAGCCGACTGAGTACGGCCCTGCGCCTGCGGCTGCCCGCGGCCGTCGTGTTCGAGCACCCGGCGATCGAGGACCTCGCCAGTCACGTACTCGACCTGCTCGACGATCTGTCCAACGACCTGCCCGACGGCACACCGCGTGAGCAGCCCGGCCGACGGCCCGCACCGCTCACCGGCCGTCCCGCGCAGACGCTCGCGGCGCTGTACCGCGCGCTCTGCGAGCAGGGCCGGCCGGCGGCCGCGATGCACCTGGTGGTCGCGGCTTCCTCGGCCGCCGCGACGTTCGGCGCCGACGACGCCGCGGAGCACGCCGTGCCGCCGCTGCGCCGGGCCCGGGGCCGCGCCGGCTCCCCGGTCGTGGTCTTCTTCCCCGACCACCGTCCGCTCCCCGCATTCCCGGGAGGCGGGTTCGCGGCCCTGCACGCCTGCTTCGATGGCGAGTTGGAGGTCCTGGAGTTCCCACACCCGGGCATCGGCGCGGGGTACGCCGTTCCGGCCGACCGGGAGACGCTCGCCCGCCTCCACACCGAGACGGTGCTGCGGCACGTCGGCAACCGGCCCGTCGTCCTGGTCGGTGCTTCCGCCGGGGGCGCCGTCGCGCACGCCGTGACCCGACGCCTCGAACTCAGGGGATCCGCTCCCCTGGGGCAAGTACTGATCGACACGTATCTCGTCCACCAGGGCAACCACTCCACGGACTGGCTGACCGCCCTGGCCGCCCCACCGGCCCCGTACCTCGCCGCGGACGTGAGCGCGGACGGGTCCACCGGAGACGAGGACGCCGCCGTCGCGGCCATGGGCGCCTACACCGGGCTCTTCCTGGACTGGCGCCCGGAGCCCGTGAACACCCCGACCCTCCTCATCGGCGCCGCGCGCCCGACCCCGCTGATGGCGGCGCGCGCGGACGGCGACTCCTGGCGCACGTCCTGGCCGCTGCCACACGAGCGCGTCGAGGTGCCCGGCAACCACCTCTCCCTGGCACGGGAGGACGCCGCCACCACGGCAGCCGCGATCCGCACCTGGATCGACTCCCTCACCCACCCCGGTTAAGTCCTGCCTTTCGGATCAGTGTGTGCAGCCGGGGGAACGGGAAGTCGGCCCGTCCGACTTCCCGCTCCCCCGGAACCGGTCGCCGGGTGCGCGGGCGAACCCCGTTCGGGTGAAGCGCCGGACGGCCCGGTGGAGGCAGTGCCGGGGCGGGGTAACGGGTGATCGGGAGTCATGGGAAGCCGCGCGACGCGGGGTTCCCGGGCTCCCGTCGATGCCCCCTGACGAACCCAGCACGGGAGTCCCCTCATGCACCTGCGCTTCAGCCCGCGCGCGGCGGTCGTGGTCACCGCCGGCGTCCTCGCCCTGTCCCTGGTCAGCCCCTCCACGGCCTCGGCGGCCCCCGGCGTCGTGATCATGGATCGCGGGGGCGAACGGGAGGAGGTCACGGACCCGGTGCCCGGCGAGTGCCACCGCGGCCTCGGCAACGACACCACGATCGTGAACTTCACCAGCGGCCCCATCCGGCTGTTCACCGACCGCAACTGCCGGTCGAGGATCTCTTCCCTGCTGGACCCGGACGGGGCCCGGGAGAACGTGAACGTCGGCAGCTTCATGGCCATCACCTGACCACCGCCCCACCCGTTCACCTGCCGCCGGACCGGCTGCAAGGCGGTCCGGCGGCCGTACCCGAGTCCCCCGCGCCGCCGGCCCCCACGGTGCCGTGCAGATGCGGCAACAGGGCCTCCTGGAAAGCTTGTTGGCGTAGATACCCTTCGCGAGCTACCAAGAGGCCCTGTTTTCATGCGCGGTTGCCGCCACAGGCACCCGATCGAGACTCCGGTTCGACGATGCCGCCCGTGTACAGCGCTCAGCTCTGCGGACTCAGTCCCACCACGGCGAGCCGAAGCAGCCGGTCCGCCCAGGCGGCGGAGCTGGGCTGGTGTTCAGTGGCGAGGACGATGCCGACGGCCGGCGTGATCAGGTCCGTGACGGTGACGCCCGTCGGCCAACAGATCATCAGTGATCCATCAGTGATCCATCAGGGAACTGTCAGGAACCCGGGGCGCGGCGTTCGGGCCGACCTAGCATCCGAGCATCGTCTCTTCCCCACGGACGATCTTCACCACTCTCAGTGATCGAGGTACTTCGGCATGCGCGGTCTCTCCCGCCGGTCCCACACGCTCGCCCAACGTGCCGTCGCGGGCGTCCTGCTGTCGGGTCTGGCCGTTGCCGGCCTGATGGTCTCGCCGCAGCGGGCCGCCGCAGCCGACTGCGACGGCCAGAGCAGCGTGGGCGGCGGCAACTGCACCACGGCCCTGATCAACTCCATCGGTGCGATGATCGGCGGCTTCCGCAGTGCGGCCCTCCAGGCGCAGGCCGACAACGCCGCGTTCACCCAGGGCATGGCCAGCCAACTGAGTGCCGCGGCTCCCGGCTACAACGTCATGGTGTTCAAGTACGACGGCACCGACCTCTACGACACCATCTGGTTCCGCAACGTGTACGAGGCGAACATGAACGGGGTGCTGGTCGACACCACCGTCAAGCTGCAGCACCACGACTCGCAGGGCGGGCCGGCCGGCTACGACGACTTCCGCATCTGGGTCTTCGCGGGTGACTCGACCTTCACCAACAAGGGCGACGGCGGGTACGGGAACTGGGCGTTCGTCGGCTCCGACTCCGACCGGACCGTGAGCACCACCAGGTCGTGTGTGCTGATCCGCTGCGTCGACAGCAAGCGGATCATCCACTTCCCCGCCCGCGACATCACGGTCCCGGGCGTCCCCAAGAGTGGTGGCACCCCGATCACCGACACCCCGGGCACCCCCGGCATCCCCGCGCACGATGACGGCGATGACGGTGATGACGACGGCAACGGCAACGACGACGGCGGCGACGACGGCGGCGACACCAGCACCACCCCGGCCGTCCCCGCGCACCAGGGCGGCGGCAAGGGTGGAGGCGGCAAGGGTGGCAGCGGTGGTGGTGCCGCCATCGCCGGGCTGCACCACCCCAAGGTGAAGAACGGTCGGGGTCCGGTGGTCACGGGGTCCTCGATCCTGGCCGCCGCCAGCGGCGCCAAGAACTCCGCCTGGCAGTTCACCGCCCTGGGCAACGGCCGGTACAAGATCACCAGTGCCGTCTCCGGGCTCGCGCTGACCGAGAACACCAAGACCTTCTTCGCCGAGGCCAAGCCCTGGACCGGCGCCGATGCGCAGAAGTGGCAGCTCGTCAGCGCAGGCGGCGGCCAGTACCAGATCCGGATCACCGACCAGGACTGCCTGACCTACGACGAGGACGCCAAGGCGCTCGGCGTCTGGACCTGCAACAACGCCTGGAACCAGCAGTGGAAGCTCCAGTAGCGGTCACCCGCGCACGCTGACCCGACGCACCCCGACCCGGCACCCGCCCGGGTCGGGGTGAGGCCGTATTCGAACAGTGCCTGGTGGCCGCCGATTCCAGCCTCCGATCACGCGGTGGTGTGGCCGGTGATCAGTTCCAGCAGGCGGTACACGGCCTCGTCCACTCCCGGGCGGTGTACGGCGACCACGGCGGTCTCCAGGTGGGGCGACTCTCCCCGCAGCGGGACATAGGCGACTCCGCGCTCGTGACGGACTGGGCGATACGCGGACACCCCTACGGCTGCCGGGCGCTCGTCGTCCTGCTGGTGTTCGGCATGGTCTTCGGTCTGACGGTCGTCGTCGCCGAATCCGTGATCAAGATTGGAGCAGCAGGTCGTTGACCGGTACCTCGACCTGCTCCGCGACCGGTAGGGGCCCCGATTCTGCGGGCGGCTGCGCGCGAAGGCGCCGGGCTGGCAGGATCGCCCGCATGAGGATTCTCGTGCTGGGCGGTGGCTGGTTCCTGGGCCGGGCGGTCGTGAGTGGCGCGCTGGAACGAGGTTGGGAGGTGACCACGTTCACGCGCGGCCTGTCCGGTGTCCCGGTGCCCGGAGCGGTCGCGGTGCACGGCGACCGGGAGCGGCCGGAGGACATGACGCGATTGGCCGAGCACGGACCGTGGGACGCCGTGATCGACACCTCCGCCTCCGAGCTGTCGCCCCGCGCCGTGCTGGGTGGCACCCGGGCCCTGGAGCCGGTCGTCAGCCGGTACGTCTACGTCTCCACGGTGTCCGTCTACGAAGGCTGGCCCATCGAGCCTCTGACCGTGGACTCGCCCGTGCTGGATGCCCCGGCCGACGCCGGACCGGAGTACGGACAGCTCCCAGAGGGGTGGACAGGCCCAGACACGTACTACGGACGGCAGAAGGCCGGCGCCGAGCGGGCAGTGACCGAAGCATTCGGCCTCACCCGTACGAGTCTGCTCAGGCCGGGCGTCATCCTCGGGCCCGGCGAGTACGTCGGCAGGCTGCCGTGGTGGCTGCGCAGGGCTGAGCGAGGAGGCCGCATCCTCGCGCCGGGCGATCCGGCGAAGTCGATCCAGCCAGTCGATGTGCGGGACGTGGCGGCCTTTGCGCTCGATCAGGCCCAGCGTGTCGGGCACCAGGTTCACAACGTCACCGCGCCGGTGGGCTGCGAGACGATGGGCGGTTTCCTCCAAGCGTGCATGGACGTGACCGGCAGCTCCGGCGAGTTGGCGTGGGTCACCGATGAGGTACTGCTCCGCAGCGGCCTGCGCCAGTGGACAGAGATCCCGCTCTGGCGGACA
The DNA here is from genome assembly GCF_042720345.1 of Kitasatospora sp. NPDC058478. NCBI lineage: Bacteria > Bacillati > Actinomycetota > Actinomycetes > Kitasatosporales > Streptomycetaceae > Kitasatospora > Kitasatospora sp. NPDC058478. The sequence continues at coordinate 57,167 of NZ_JBHXML010000066.1, forward strand.
CACCCAGGCGTGTGGGCCGTCGACTCGTCGTCGGCGATCGCGGCCGGCTTCCCCCGTCGGCCGCTGGCGGAAACCGTCGCAGACACGTGGTCCTGGCTCCTCCAGGGCAACATGCCCGTTCCGCATCAGCGGTGGGACGAACACGGGATTGCCCCGGACAAGGAGCGCGCCGTTCTGGAGGGTGCCCGCTAGCCGATCCCCCCGTCGATGGCGAGCCGCACCGCGCCGGGTCCGAGGGTGCGCGGTGCGGCAACCAGCGTAAAGTCGTCGATCTGCTCTGCGAGGTCCCGCGCGACCAGGGCGTCGCGGAAGCTCGGCGAGGCCAGCTCCGCCCGGACCGCGTTCACCCGGCCTACGAGGCCGGCCCCGCGCCACTCCCTCGGCAGACTCAGTACGGGACGCATGGCCTCAGCGGCACCGTCCAGGTCACGCCGCATCAACAGGGCCGTCGCCAGGTCCGCGCCGGCTTGCGGGGCAACCGCGAGCGGTGTGGAGGCCGAGGACTGGGAAGCGATCAGTTCCAGCGACCGCAGGGCGGAGGCCTCCGCGCCGACCCCGTCCCGCAAGAGAAGCAGGGTTGTGCTGTTGCTCATGGCGACGCGTTCCACGCTGAAATCGAACTCACCTGCGATCCCATCGTGGAGATCGTCCACGGCGGGGCCTCGATCGGCCAAGCTTCGATCTATTGCTGCGTGGGCCTCCGCGGCCCGGCCGAGGTGCGCATACGAGCGGGCAGCGATTGCCGCCAGCCTCGCCTGGCCCGTGGCACCAACCCCTCGGAACGAATGGGCCCGCTCGATCTGGCGAACCGCCTGGGCGGGGTTGCCGCCCCAGTAGTACAACAGGGCGAGGTAGCCGTGGGCGTACGCCTGGAGCGGCCCGTGCTCCGCCACCTGGCCGTACAGGGCAGAGGCACGCATCAGTTCAACTGCGGTCGGCATCGAGCCGAGATCGAACGCGCAGGCACCCAGGAGCGCCGATGCCTGGCCGGCGACGACGTAGAGGCGGCCTCGTTGGGACAACAGCTGCGTACGGTCGAGCATCACGGTGGCAAGGCCGAGCAGTTCCTTGGCCGCCATGAAGATCTCGTGGGGAGGGGTGGTGGTGTTTGCTCGGACCAGGCGTACCAGGTCGTCCTCGAGTTGGTCGAGGCTGAGGTCGGGAAGCAACTGTGAGGCCACGTCGGCGGCGTGGGCGCGGGCATCTCGTGCGGTCATGGCGAGTTCTCTTTCATCGAGCACTGGAGTGGGTACTGCGCGCAGTACCTTTGCCTGCTCGTCGGTGCAGGGCGCGAAGAGTTCGGCGACGGGCTTGCCGTACATCCGCTCGAGAATTGCGGGTGCCGGGTGGTGAGGCCGGGCAACTTGTCCGGCACGCCACCGCGTGAAGCTCTTGTCCGTCAGAACGACGTTTCTGAAGGCGATATCCCCGGTCCGCTCGTAGAGGAGCGCCGCGACCCGCCGGTACTCGGCCAGGAAGCTCCGGAAATCCATGCGGGCCTCGGTGACTAAGACATCGAACAAAGTGTTCATCGCGTCGCGGTCCCTTCGGGGCCGCAGCCCCAGCTGCGAACTACTTCATCCCCTTGCCTACCACCTCCGGACCGGTGGCCACACAGGTGATGCGGAAGTGTCCACGAACTGTCCGCAGCTTGTCCCTGGTCTCACCCGAACGAGGAGCAAGTGTCCCTGCTTCGTGGGTGGTTCTGTCTCCGCACCCCAGTCCATGGTTGATCCCCGTAAGCGAACTGTAACGGGGCGTCAAGACGCTCCCGATGACGGGAGCGATGCACATGGTGGCCGTCGAACAGCCGCGATCTCTCCACCACTGGGAGGCCACGCTGACGGCAGAGGCGGCCGCGGCCTCCACGGCACGCCGAATGGTGGGCTCAGTGCTCAGAGAGTGGGGATGGGAGAACGACCGGGCATCCGACCTGGTCCTCATCGCCTCGGAACTGGTGACAAACGTCGTTCGGCACGCCAGCCGGTCGCGCGGCAGTATCGGTCTGCACCTTCAGGAGACCGGCGGCGACTGCCGGATCGAGGTTCTGGACTACCGCCCTGACCTGCCGCTGCCGGAAACTCCGGTTGCCCGCGGCGAGTGTGGCCGGGGGCTGCTCCTCGTCCGCGAGCTGGCGGACGGAACGGGTGTGGTAACGACGGCCACGACAAAGAACGTGTGGGCAAGGGGCCTTCTTGCCGTTGACGATACGCCGAGGCGCACTCCGTGAAAACCGTGATCAGACGGGCCATGAGGACCGTCGGCTGGCAGCGTCGCCGAACGCCGCCTACTCCCCGGTCGGCGCCCACCCGGGCCGAGGCGGAACGCCCCACCGCCCCGGGCGTCTTCACCGCGAGCGGCCCTGGAGGCCGGCCGCACCGTTCTGGTGCACCGCCACCGCCTACTACACCTTCGGCCAGCCACTGACGCTGTGGACGGCGGCGGCGCGCGACGTCCGGACGGCCGTCAGGGACGTCATCCACCACATGTGCGTCCTCGAACTCGCCAACCTGGCCGCCCAGATGGGACCCGTCCTGCCCTCTTCCACGCCGACAGCCGCGCCATCCTGCTCGAAGCCCTCCGGACCCACCACGGCCAGCCGGCCGCCCCGCCGATCGGGCGCCGCGAACTGTCCATCCTGATGTGCAGCGCGATGCTGCGCGCAGTCGGCCAGGAGTGGACCGAACAAGGTGACGTCTGGGCGCGGGTCGCAGCATGGTCGTCTTCCACTGGAACCGCGCCGGAGTATCCACGGCAGACCAAGCGGTCCTCGCCCGCGCGGCCCGCAGCCACATCCTCGGCGCCCCCGCGCCCCCCACCCATGAAACAGCCGACCAGCCGTTCCCAGCACAAGCGAGCCGCTGAAAACTGCGCGCAAGTCAGGAGCTCGGCTATCGAACTCCCATCCCGGGCTGTTGGTTGAGGTTCACCCCGCCCGGGGCGGGGCATCACCCCTGCCGCACGGCAGGTACTCGCTGCGCCCCCGGGCGCAGCGGGAACAGCACCGCCTCTACAAGCCGAACAGAGAAAGGACGCTGACCATGGGAGACGAGAACAAGGGTGGACCGAACGACGGCAAGGGCGGCGGGCACGCCAAGCCCGGCTCGCCGGCCATCGGCCCGAACCCCTCGAAGGACGGCCAGCAGCCGACCCCGGCACCGAAGCACAAGAAGAGTTGACCCCCGAACAGCAGCGGGCCGCATTGGTGGCGTCGCTCACCGACGCCGGTTCCCTGCCCCCCGGATGGGCTCCGGCCGTGGCGGCCGTGCCGCGACACGTGTTCCTCCCCGACACCATCTGGGCGGACGAGGACGGTGGCGACACCGAGTGCAGCCGGACCAGGGAACCCGAGCGGTGGATGCGGCTCGCCTACAGCGACCTGCCGATCGTCACGCAGTGGGACGACGGTGTCGAGGACGGCGGCCACCGTACTCCCACGTCGTCGGCATCCATGCCCACCATGGTGGCCGAGATGCTGTCCGACCTGGACGCGGTCCCCGGACACCGGGTGCTCGAAATCGGGACGGGCACCGGCTACAACGCGGCGTTGTTGGCGCATCGCCTGGGCGCCGAGATGGTGTCCACCGTCGAGGTGGACGCGCAGGTCACCGCGCAAGCCCGCACCGCACTTCGCAGGACCGGCTACACCCCCGAAGTCGTGTGCGGGGACGGATCGTTCGGCTGGGGCGTACGCGCCCCGTACGACCGGATCATCTCCACCGTGTCCCTGCGGGACGTCCCGCCCGCCTGGGTAGCTCAGACCCGGCCGGGCGGGGTGATCGTCAGCCCCGTCTCACCGCTGCTGGGCGGCGGGGCGATCGTGCGGCTCGCGGTGGGCGACGACGGGACGGCGAGCGGTCCGTTCACCCGATCGGCGGCGTTCATGATGCTGCGCCAGCAGCGCTACCAGGGCACTCCGGTGGACGGCTACCTGCCCGGTGAATGGCCGGGCGACTCCGCGCAGTCCTGGACGAGCCTCGACCCCGAAGCCATCGGGGGCGACTGGCTTGCACAGTTCGCCTGCGCCCTCGCCCTGCCGGACGTGTACTACCGGCGCAACGAGTTCGGTGACGGCGGCTGGACGTGGTGGCTGTTCGACACGGCCGTCACGTCCTGGGCAACGGTCGACTCCGTGCCCGGGGAATCCCGGTTCGAGGTCCGCCAGTCCGGGCCCCGGCAACTGTGGGACGAGACGGAGGCCGCCTACACCCAGTGGACGGCCGCCGGACGCCCCGGCTACGAGCGGTACGGGCTCACGGTGACACCTGCCGGACAGGCGGCCTGGTTGGACAAGCCCGGCAATCCCCTCCCGGGGCACCCCAAGTAGAGCGGTAGCCGGGCCCCTGCTCGCGCAGAGCGGGAATCGGCTCCAGGCCGGGTCAGCAGTTCGGAACGGGGTCGGTCTCACTGGTGATGGCGGTGTCCTTCATGAAGCCGAGCTGGCCGTTGTCGGCGACGGTCATCAGCCAGCGGGTCGGGTGCGGCCCGCCGACCCAGGCCTGGTTGTCCTCCTTGCAGTAGAACCAGCTGGGGTCGGAGTTCATGTAGCCGACGACGGTGTCGGGGTCCGGGTAGATGTGATTGTTGCCGACCACGCCGTACACGGGGGAGCCGGGCACGTTGTGGCAGTACCACCGGTTGCTCTCCCCGGGCCAGCAGTTGTCGGCCGCCGAGGCGGACGGCGCGGCCACGACGCCCAGGCTGACAGCGAGGACGGTGGCAGCAGCGGCGGTGGTGATCCTGGCGGCACGAGCGGTGCTGAACATGTCTCACTCCTGGAGTTGTGCCTGCGAGTCGGCCCGGACCGCAGCATGCCCAGCAGCCCAGGCATGTCACACATTCGATACGAGCGATAACGCAAAGTAGCTGATTCTCGGGGGTTCGTGGCCGAACGTATTCGATCGCACGCACGGACGTCGGGGCGGGTGTTCGCCCCTGCCGCATCACCCGTCGACGATGCCAGCCGCCGGCCCCCGCGAGGGACTGCCCGGCGAGGGCGGCCCTGCGGAAGCGGCCGCCGGGAAACCGATTAGGTGATCGCCGCCTGGTGCCGTACGGTCGGTACTACCGACGCGGGGTGGAGCAGCTCGGTAGCTCGCTGGGCTCATAACCCAGAGGTCGCAGGTTCAAATCCTGTCCCCGCTACCACGAACGCCGAAGGGGCGGACGCGCACTGCGCGTC